>DAICZL010000502.1 GCA_027311165.1 bacterium | reverse complement strand
GCATTGATCGCCGCCTGCACCTCCTGCTCGGCCACGTCGATATCGAGACTCAGGCTGAACTGCAGCGTGATCACCGAAGCCCCGCCGGAACTCGACGAGGTCATCTGGTCGAGCCCCGGCATCTGGCCGAACTGGCGTTCGAGCGGCGCGGTCACCGCGGTGGTCATCACCTCGGGACTGGCGCCGGGATAGAAGCTGCGCACCTCGATCGTCGGATAAGACACATCGGGCAGCGCCGAGACCGGCAGGAACGGCAGGGCCAGGATCCCGGTCAGCAGGAACGCCGCCATCAGCAGCGAGGTGCCGACCGGTCGCAGGATGAACGGTGCCGAGATATTCACTGCCGGCCCGCCGCGGGCATGGGCCCTGCCTGCCGCGTCATTGGTGATGCCGGTGCGCGGCGCGCGCCGCCGCGGCATCCGCCGGCGCGGCGGAGGACCCGGCCGGAACCGGCGCCCGCGCATCGGCGGGCCCGGAGACCGGCACAGCGGCCTGCGCGGCGGCGATGGAGACATGTGCGCCGGCGCGCAGCCGGTCGGCGCCATCGGTCACCACGCGATCGCCCGGCACCAGGCCCGCCAGCACCGCGACACGCTCGCCATCGGCAGGGCCGAGACGGACCGGCCGCGCCGAGACCGTGCCATCGGCGCCGATCAGCCAGACGAAGCTGCCGGGCGCGCCGTGCTGCACGGCGGCTTCGGGCATCAGCGGCACCTGGCTCAGCGTATCGACCAGCAGATGGGCGTTGACGAACTGGTTCGGGAACAGCGCGTGGTCGTCATTGGGGAAGGTCGCGCGCAGCTTCACGGTGCCGGTGGTGACATCGATCTGGTTGTCCACCGTCGCGAGCGTGCCCGACGCCAGCCGCCCGATATCGGCGCGGTCATAGGCGGTGACCGCGAGCGTCGCCCCCTGGTCCAGCCGCCGCATCACAAGCGGCAGATCGTCCTCGGCCAGGGTGAAGGTCACCGTGATCGGCTGCAGCTGGGTGATCACCACGATCCCCGCGGGATCGGTGGTCTGGACGTAATTGCCGGCATCGACCTGGCGCAGACCCACCCGACCGTCGATCGGCGAGACGATGTGGCAATACACAAGGTTGAGCTTGGCATTGTCGATCGCCGCCTGGTCCGACTGCAGCGTGCCCTGATACTGGTAGGTGAGGTAGAGCTGCGTATCGACCACCTGCTTCGCGATGGAATCCTGCTTGTTGAGCAGCTGGTAGCGGGCGAGATCGAGCTGCGCGGTCTTCAGCAGCGCCTGGTCATGCGCCATCTGGCCTTCCGCCTGGGCCTGGGCGATCTGATAGGGGCGGGGATCGATCTGGGCCAGGAAATCGCCCTTGTGCACCAGCTGCCCCTCACGGAAGGCCACCTCGGTCAGCGGACCGCTGATCTGCGTCTTCACCACCACCGTGGCCAGCGGCACGACCGTGCCGAGCCCCTGCAGCATCACCGGCATGTCGCCGGCGGTGACCACCGCATCGCCCACCAGCAGCGGCGCGGGGGCGCGCAGCGGAACCGACGGGGCGGGCGCGGCCGGGGTGAAAGCGCCATGCGGATGCACCCGCAGCGCGATCCCTGCCGCGGCGGCAGTCAACACCAACAGCAACAGCCATTGCAGCTTGCCGTATTGCTCGGTGCGCGGCGGCGCACGCTCCAGTATGTCGGCGCGCGGGGTGTACTCCGCGCCGCCGGCGCCAGGGGCGTACTCCGCGCCTCCGGCGCGCGGGCCAGGCTCGGTGCGGCCGATCGTTCCGTCCATCAAAGCACCGGCGCTGGGCCGGACCGCCGGACCCGAAGGCCCACCGGCATCGCACGAGGCTGTGACATGAGTTCCGCCTGCCTGTCTGCTGTCGCCGAATGATCAGGCGCTCTGTCTAGGGGAAATCCCTGACGTCACGCTGACCGCAGCCGCAGCATCGACAAAGCTTCCCCGGGGCCCGCTCATCAGCGCCGGCACCCCCCGGGCGAGGGGCGCCGGCCAGGCCACAGGGCCTTCCCCCCCGACACCGCCCCGCCGAGAGATCGGTGAGAGGGGGTCCGTCCGGCATGATCAGTCCGGGGCCTCGCCCCGCTTCGCCGCTGACGACCCGCAAGCGAGGCGCGCCAGCGCACGCCCGCCGCGAAGGATCCCGATCGGCATCAGGCCAGCCTGCTCCTGGCGTGGCCGGAACGCCCGATCAGGCAGGCAGGAACTCGGGTACCGACAGGTACCGCTCGCCGGTATCGTAATTGAACCCCAGCACCCGCGCGCCCTGCGGCAGTTCGGGCAGCTTCTTCGCGATCGCCGCCAGCGTGGCGCCGGAGGAAATCCCCACCAGCAGCCCCTCCTGCCGCGCCGAGCGGCGGGCGTATTCCCGCGCCTCCTCGGCCTCCACCTGGATCACCCCGTCGAGCAGCGCGGTGTGCAGATTGGCCGGCACGAACCCGGCACCGATGCCCTGGATCGGGTGCGGACCCGCCGCTCCGCCCGAGATCACCGGCGAGAGCGTCGGCTCCACCGCGAACACGCGCAGGCCGGGCCAGTGGGGTTTCAGCACTTGGGCGCAGCCGGTGATGTGCCCGCCGGTGCCCACACCGGTGATCAGCGCATCCAGACCCTCGGGGAAGTCGGCCAGGATCTCCTGCGCCGTGGTGCGGACATGGATGGCGATGTTCGCCGGGTTCTCGAATTGCTGGGGCACGAAGGCGCCCGGGATCTGCGCCGCGAGCTCCGCCGCGCGGGCGATCGCGCCGTTCATGCCACGCTCCCTCGGCGTCAGGTCGAAGCTCGCGCCATAGGCGAGCATCAGCCGCCGCCGCTCCACCGACATCGATTCCGGCATCACCAGGATCAGCTTGTATCCCTTCACCGCCGCCCCCAGGGCGAGGCCGATGCCGGTATTGCCGGAGGTGGGCTCGATGATCGTGCCGCCGGGCCGCAACTGGCCGCTGGCCTCGGCCGCCTCCACCATGGCGAGCGCGATGCGGTCCTTGATCGACCCGCCGGGATTGCCGCGTTCGGACTTGATCCAGACCTCGGCATCGGGAAACAGCCGGCCGAGCCGGATATGCGGCGTGTTGCCGATGGTCTCCAGGACGCTGCTGGCCTTCATGAGATTTTTCCTCCTGTAGCCGGTGTCGGGATGCCGGCGCAGCATGACCGGACGCGCCCGGGGCGCAAGCCCCGCACTTGTGCCCCCCACCCAGGGGCCGGCATCGAAGGGAGTATCGGAAGGGGGCACCAGGGGAAGTACCGGGGCGCTCCCGCATCGGCGCGGGGATGAGGCAAGACCCGGTGCTACGCCCCGGCCGCCGCCTCGTCCCAGGCGAAACGCGCCAGCACGAAATCGGGGATCGCGCCGAACCGCGCCGCCAGCTCCGCCGCATCCGCGCCCTCGGCGATGCCGGTCATCACCAGCGCCGCGGCACAGCCCCCACGCCTTGCCCCAACCACGTCGTGTTCGACGCTGTCGCC
>DAICZL010000501.1 GCA_027311165.1 bacterium | reverse complement strand
CCCCCCCCCCTTTCGCGTGATCGCGGAAGGTGATCCTGACGTGCTCCAGGCGGGGTTTCGCAACCGCCCCGCCACCGCCTATAACCGCCCGCATGATCGCGGGCTTCCTCAAGATGCATGGCTGCGGCAATGATTTCGTGGTGTTCGATGAACGCCGCGGCACCCTCGGCCTGACCGTCTCCCGCGCCGCCGCGCTCGCCGACCGTGCCGGGGGCATCGGCTGCGACCAGCTGATCACCATCGAACCGCCCCCCGCTGGCTCGGCCGCCGCCGCCTTCATGCGCATCCGCAATCCGGACGGAACCGAAGCCGGCGCCTGCGGCAACGCGACGCGCTGTGTCGCCAGCCTGCTCGCCGCCGAGACCGGCCAGCCGGCCCAGATCATCCGCACCACGGCCGGGGACCTGCCGGCCGAGATCCTGGCGGGCGGGATGGTGCGGGTGGATATGGGCCCGGCCCGGCTCGCCTGGCAGGAGATCCCGCTCGCCCGGCCGATGGACACGCTGCATCTCGACCTCGCGCGCGGACCGTTGCGCGATCCGGCCGCCGTCTCGATTGGCAATCCGCATGTGAGCTTCTTCCTCGAAACCCTGGACGGGCTCGATATCGCCGGGCTCGGCGCGGCGCTGGAGCGTGATCCGCTGTTCCCCGAAGGCGCCAATATCGGCTTCATCCAGGTGCTGGCCCCGGACCGGCTGCGGCTGCGGGTCTGGGAGCGCAAGGCAGGTCTGACCCGGGCCTGCGGCTCGGGCGCCTGCGCCGCCCTGGTGAATGCCCATCGCCGCGGCCTGGCCGGCCGCAGCGCCCGCGTGGTGGTCGATGGCGGGACGCTCGGCATCGACTGGCGCGCCGACGGGCATGTGCTGATGACCGGCCCGGTCGCGACCGCCTTCGCCGGCACCGTCGATCTCGGGTCCTATCCGCCATGACCCTGCAGGTGCTGACCTTCGGCTGCCGGCTCAATGCCTATGAGAGCGAGGTGATGCGCGGCCATGCCGCCGGACTGGCCGATACCGTCATCGTCAATACCTGCGCCGTCACCGCCGAGGCCGAGCGCCAGGCGCGGCAGAGTATCCGCCGGGTGCGGCGCGAGCGCCCCGGGGCGCGGATCGTGGTGACCGGCTGCGCCGCCCAGATCGCCCCCGCCGCCTGGGCCGCCCTGCCCGGGGTGGACCGGGTGCTGGGCAACGAGGACAAGCTGCGCCCGGAAAGCTGGGCCGAGGGCGCGCCCGGCGCGGTGTCGGACATCATGGCCGCGCGCGAGACCGCGCCGCATCTGCTGACCGACTTCGCCGGCCGGGCGCGGGCCTTCGTGCAGGTGCAGCAGGGCTGCGATCACCGCTGCACCTTCTGCATCATCCCGTTCGGCCGCGGCCCCAGCCGCAGCGTGCCGGTCGGCGCCGTGGTGGCCCAGGCCCGCGCGCTGGTGGCGTCGGGCTACCGGGAACTGGTGCTGACCGGGGTGGACATCACCAGCTACGGCCCCGACCTGCCCGGAGCGCCCAGCCTGGGCCAGCTGTGCCGGCGGCTGCTGGCGCTGGTGCCGGAGCTGGACCGGCTGCGGCTGTCCTCGCTCGACCCGGCCGCGATCGATGCCGATCTGTGGCGCCTGATCGCCGAGCAGCCCCGGCTGATGCCGCATCTGCACCTGTCACTGCAATCGGGCAGCGACCTGATCCTGAAGCGGATGAAGCGCCGCCACGGCCGCGCCGATGCCGCCGCCGCCATCGCCCGCGCCCGCGTGCTGCGGCCGGGGATCGCGATCGGCGCCGACCTGATCGCCGGCTTCCCGACCGAGACCGACGCCCTGTTCGCCGAGACGCTGGCGTTCGTGGCCGAGACCGAGCCGGCCTTCCTGCATGTCTTTCCCTATAGCGAGCGGCCCGGCACGCCGGCCGCGCGCATGCCCGCCGTGGCGGTCGCGCTGCGGCGGGAACGGGCGGCCAGGCTGCGCCAGGAAGGCGCGGCCGCCGCCCTGCGCTTCTACCAGGCCCAGCTGGGCGCGACCGTGTCGGTGCTGACCGAAACCGAGCAGGGCGGCCATTCCGAGCATTTCGCGCCGGTGCGGCTCGACCGGCCCGCCCTGCCGGGAGCGCTGGTCAGCGCGCGTGTGACCGGGGCGGGGCCGGAGGGATTGATCGCGCATTAGGGAGGCCAGGCCTCTGCCCCCATGGCCGATGGGTACCCGGCATGCCCTCGGCGGGTACCCCTCAGGGGACGGGTTCCAAGGGCTTGCCCTTGGTGGGGTCCAGGGGTGAAACCCCTGGCCTTGCTTGCGCAGGCTCACAGGAAAGGTTCCAGATGGCGTTAGGCGCGTTCTTCGGCCGGCTGAAGCAGGGGCTCGCCCGCAGCACCGAGAAGCTCGGCCAGTCCATCACCGCGGTGTTCACCCGGCGCAAGCTCGATGATGCCGCGTTGGAGGAGCTGGAGGACCTGCTGATCCGCGCCGATCTGGGTCCCGAGGTGGCCGCGCGCATCGTCGCGAGCTTCCGCCGCACCCGCTTCGGCCGCGACATCACCGAGGACGAGGTGAAGGCCGCGCTCGCCGGGGAGATCGCGGCGATCCTGGCCCCGGTCGCGGTGGGGCTCTCGATCGATCCGGCGCACCGGCCGCATGTGGTGCTGGTGGTGGGGGTGAACGGCACCGGCAAGACCACCACCATCGGCAAGCTGGCGCTGTCCTGGCGGGAACAGGGTCTGACGCCGCTGCTGGTCGCCGGGGACACGTTCCGCGCCGCCGCGGTGGAGCAGCTGCAGATCTGGGGGATGCGCGCCGGCTGCACGGTGATCACCGGCGCTCCCGGGGCGGATGCCGCGGGCCTGGCCTTCGACGCGCTGGGGCGGGCGCGGGCCGAGGGCGCGGATGTGCTGCTGATCGACACCGCCGGCCGGCTGCACAACAAATCCGCTCTGATGGAGGAATTGCGCAAGATCATCCGGGTGCTGCGCAAGCAGGACCCGCGGGCGCCGCATTCGGTGCTGCTCGTGCTGGACGCGACCACCGGTCAGAACGCGCTGGCGCAGGTGCGGGTGTTCAAGGAGATGGTCGACGTCACGGGCCTCGTGGTCACCAAGCTCGATGGCAGCGCCCGCGGCGGCGTGGTGGTGGCGCTGGCCGAGGCGTTCGCCCTGCCGGTGCATGCGGTCGGGGTGGGCGAGCAGGCCGGCGACCTGCGGCCCTTCGATGCCGGGGAGTTCGCCCGCGGGCTGATCGGGCTGTAGCCGCCGCGGACCAGCGGTGCGCGCCGGGATCATCGCAGACGCTCCGATCTGCGGCGCAGGCGCGCGCCGGGGTGGCTCCGCGGCAGCGTGAAGAGTGTCGATGCGCCGCGCCCACGCGCTTGTGACGCGAAACCGCCGCACCGGCAGTTGCGCTTGTCCTGGCCATCCCTTGATAGTGATGAGACCGATCCCGTACGACGGCACGGAGGTATTGCTGCGTGTCGCATTGCGGTTTTTCTGCCCATCACAGGGCGGTTCAGCCGCCCATAAAGGAGACGCTGGGAATAATGGGCCTGAAGCCGCATCTGGCGGGTGGTGTGACTGCCGCCGCATCCGGCGCCCCGGTGAGTGTTCTGGTGGTGGAAGACGAGGATCTGACCGCCTCCGCCCTGCGGGAATGTCTCCAGCAGGAGGGCTTCTCCGTGCTGATGGCCCGGGACGGTCTGGAGGCGCTGGAGCAGGCCAAGCAGCGCTGGTTCGATGTGCTCCTGACCGATCTGCGGATGCCCAATCTGGATGGCGCCGAGCTGATCCGCCGGCTGCGGCGGGACCGGCCGGCTCTGCCCGTGGTGGTCATGACCGGTCATGTCCCGACCACGTGGATGCAGGATCTGCACAAGGACGGGGAGGGACCGATCCGGCTGCTGCACAAGCCGGCCTCCTTGCGGGTGGTGGTGAAGACGCTCCACGACGTGCTGGAGCGGAACGCCTAGGGCCGGAGGGGTTTGCGGTGCTCCCGCAGAGAGCGGCGGGCCGGTCATCGTTCGCCAGCGAATCCGGCGACTGCCGCGGCGTGGTTCGGCTGTCCCTTCGATGGCGTCGGCGGCGGATTGCCGGCATCGCCGGGGTGGCGTGATCGCGAAGCGCGCAGGCGTTCGGACCAGGCAGGGCGACGATCGATCTCAGCGCGGTGCCCGATCTGATAGACGATCCGGCACCGCTCTTACCCTCTGTTTGACCGAGCAACTTTATCCGATCAGATGGGTCCATCTGACCGGATGTTGCTCTGGAAGCCGTGGGGCAGCCCCTCTATCAGGTCCCGAGGGCGCCAAGTCCGCATGGCATCGATGCCAGGGCAACCCTGAAACAGTCGAACGGGGGGGGGCGGATGATCGGCCAACAGGGGGAAACCCTGCCACCGCTGATCACGCGGTAAGAGCTACCTCGAAGCTGGCCGCAGGCTGGCTAGTGAAGGCGTGCGGCTGCACTGATTGGCCGTTCCTTGTCTGGATGAGCCGCGTCATCCTGTCCCACACCCGTCTCTGCATCATGCCCCAGCCCTGCCCCCAGCGATGTCACGCACTTACGAGTTCATCGTAGAACTGGCACGGGCGCATGTCCCCGCGCCCGCCGCGCTGCTGGATTTCGGCTGCGGCAATGGCGAGGCTGTTCGCCGCGCGCTCGCCGCCGGCTACGACGCGCATGGCGCCGACCGTTTCGACGGTGTCTGGGCGCAGTATCGCGACGCGGCACATGCGCTCGGTCCGCGAATGCATCTCATGCCCTCGCCGGGGGAATTGCCGTTCCCGGATGCGCGTTTCGACATCGCGGTTTCGAACCAGGTATTCGAGCACATCGCTCAGAAGCGGCAGACGGTGACCGAACTGGCGCGGGTGCTGCGGCCGGGCGGCCTGCTGATCGCGATCTTTCCGACCCGCGACATCATCGTCGAGCCGCATCTGAGAGCGCCGCTGGTCCACCGGCTGGCCCAGGGCAGCCGGATCCAGCGCCTCGCGCTGCATGTCTGTCATCTTCTGGGCTGCTGCTCCGCGCCAGGCGCCGATCGCCGCGACTGGGTGGCCGATGCCATGCACTGCCTGACGACCGACATCTCCTACCTGTCGGACCGCGACGTGCCGGGTGTGTTTGCGCCGGCGTTCAGCCTCCGGTCGCGGGCGGAACCCGCCTTCATGCGCGACCGGCTGGAGGCTTCGCCGCGCCTCCGACGCATCGCCAGACTGGCCGCGCCGTCCTGGCTCGATGGGGTGCTGCGGGTCCTGTGCCTGTCGCTGGCGAATGGGGTCTATATCTTCGAACGAACCGAGTGCACCGTGACATCCGGACCGTCCGGTCCGGACCGTGTCGGGTATGCGCCAGAATTCTGATGATCTGCCGCGGTGATGGACCACGATCTGAACGGTCTGAATGAGCCGCGGCACCAGCCCCGGCCCGCTGTCATCCGTCGCTCGCAGAACGGGCGGGGAGATCGGGGTCTGGGTGCCGATCCTCCCCGGCTCGGCGGCCTGGCGAGGGATCCGGACCGTGTCGCATCGCCCGTTCCGCCATCACCGCCCCGCGCCTAGGAATAATCTGAGTGAGAATAATTCCACCCGCCGCCCACTACTCTTCACACGTGAAAAAAGAGCACCCCGTTGCGGAGCTGCTTG
>DAICZL010000499.1 GCA_027311165.1 bacterium | reverse complement strand
GCGCCAGCGAGCCCCGGCTGCTGGCGCTGCTGATGCTGGTGGTGGGCGGGCTCGGGGCGCTGATGAGCTCGACCGCGGTGGTTGCGATCTTTATTCCGGTGGTCCTGCGCATCTGCCGCAATACCGCCATCGCGCCGAGCCGGCTGATGATGCCGCTCAGCGTCGCCGCCTTGTCGAGCGGCATGCTGACCCTGGTCGCGACCGCGCCCAATCTGGTGGTGAATGCCGAGCTGGCCCGCCACGGCATGCCGGGTTTCGGCTTCTTCAGCTTCACCCCGTTCGGCCTGCCGGTTCTGATCCTGGCCATCGCCTACATGCTGGTTGCGCGCCGGCTGCTCAGCGACGCGACGCCGGACCCGGCGGCGAACCCGCGCCCCAGCCTGCAGGACTGGATCGACCGCTACGGGCTCGCGGACCGCGCCTTTCGCGTACGGGTCCGGCCGGACTCGCCGCTGCTGGGCCGGCGCATCGAGGAGCTCGATCTGCGCCGGTCGGGGGTGAACCTGCTGGCGATCGAACGTGGCTCGCTTCTCGCGACCGAGACGATCCGCCCCGGCGCGGAGACGATGCTGCTCGCCGGGGACGTGCTGTTCCTCGACGTCGCCGTCGATGCGACCGAGCAGGAAGCGCTGCGCGCACGGCTGAAGGTCGATGTCCTGCCGCTCGGCCCGGGTGCCACCTATCTGACCGACGCGCATCACGATATCGGCATGGTGGAGGCGATCCTGGCGCCGGGATCCCCGCTGATCGGCCAGACCGTGCTGGCGGCGCGGGTACGGGGCACGCTCGGGCTGACGGTGATCGGGCTGCGGCGTGGCCGCACGGTGCATGGCCAGGGGCTGCTGGCCGAGCAGTTGCGGCTCGGCGATACGCTGCTGCTGGTCGGGCTGTGGCCCGACATCAGGCGCCTGCAGGCCGGCGGCGGGGAGCTGGTGGCGCTCACTTTGCCCTCGGACATGGAACACGCCCTGCCGGCGGCAAGCCGGGCGCCGCACGCCCTCGCGGTTCTGGCCCTGGTGGTCGCGCTGATGGTCAGCGGGATCGTGCCCAATGTGCAGGCGGCACTGATCGGCTGCCTGTTGATGGGGCTGCTGCGCTGTGTCGATTTCGCCAGCGCCTATCGCGCGATCAGCTGGCCGAGCCTGATCCTGATCATTGGCATGATGCCGTTCTCGGTCGCCCTGCAGCGCACCGGCGGGGTCGATCTGGCAGCCAACGCGCTGGTGGGCCTGGTGGGCGATGCCGGACCGCGGCTGGTGATGACGATGCTGTTCGTGATCACCGCGCTGCTCGGTCTGTTCATCTCCAACACGGCAACGGCGGTGCTGATGGCCCCGGTCGCGCTGGCGATCGCGGGCGATCTGCATGCCTCGCCCTATCCGTTCGCGATGATCGTGGCGATCGCCGCGTCCTCGGCCTTCATGACGCCGATCTCCTCGCCGGTGAACACCCTGGTGGTGGGGCCGGGCAATTACGTGTTCGGCGATTTTGTCCGCGTCGGCGTGCCGTTCACCCTGGTCGTGCTCGGGGTCAGCGTGCTGCTGGTGCCCTGGCTGCTGCCGCTGTAGCGGGAGGCGGGCTGCCGCGGCCCGCGGGTCCGCACCGCCGCCGGGCCGGGCTGCGTGCCCGCGCCGCCACGCCCGCTGGTCGCGGCGGCTTTTGGAGATGAAAGATGAGTCGTTGGATTTTGCGTTGGCTGCCGCGCCTCGCACTTCTGCTGGTGGTGATCGGTGCGACGCTGCTGGCCGGGCGTATCGTCCAGAGCGAGGCCGGCCCCGCGCTCGAGCCCTGGCACGAATTCGTCCCCGCCGAACCCAACGCCGCGGCACTCGACCGGATGGACTGGAACGACTATCTGCGCGCCGAGGCGGGCGTGTTCGCCGCCGTCCGCAGCGCCGTCACCGACCGGCTGGAGGCCCGCAACCGCACCGCGGATGACCGGTATTTCGCGGCCAGCCCGGTCTATCCCGGCAGCTTCGCGCAGGACTGGAACCGGTCCTATGTGCTGGAGCCGGAGGCGCCGCCGAAGGGCGCCGTGGTGCTGCTGCACGGGCTGACCGACTCGCCCTACAGCCTGCGCCATATCGCCCAGCGCTACCGCGCGCTCGGCTATGGCGCGATCGGGCTTCGCACGCCCGATCACGGCACCGTGCCGGCCGCACTCACCGCCGCCGTGTGGGAGGACTGGCTGGCGGCGACCAGGCTCGCGATCCGCGAGGCGCGGCGGCGCGTGGGTCCGTCCGCGCCGCTGCACCTGGTGGGGTATTCAGCCGGCGGCGCCCTGGCGCTGAAATATGCGATGGACGCGATCGAGGATCCTCAGCTGACGCGGCCGGACCGGATCGTGCTGATCTCGCCGATGATCGGCATCAGTTCCTTCGCCCGCTTCGCCGGGCTGGCGGGGCTGCCGGCGCTGCTGCCGCCCTTCGCCAAGGCCGCCTGGCTCAGCGTGGTGCCGGAATTCAACCCGTTCAAATACAACTCCTTCCCGGTCAACGCCGCGCGCCAGGCCTATCGGCTGACGGTGGCGCTGCAGACGCAGATCCAGCGCCTGGCGCAGGAGGGAAGGCTGGGCCGGCTGGCGCCGGTGCTGACCTTCCAGTCGGCGATGGATTTCACCGTCAGCGCCCGCGCGGTGGTCGCCTCGCTCTATGCGCTGCTGCCGGAAAATGGCAGCGAACTGGTGCTGTTCGATCTCAATCGCAGCACGAAATTCGGTCCCCTGCTGCGCCGGGTGTTCGCCGCCGCGACGTCGAAGATGCTGCCGGACGCACCGCGAAGCTGGCGGCTGAGCCTGATCACCAATACCGAGGATGATCCGGCGATGCTGGAACGGGTGACCGAGGCGGGTGCCACGGCCGAGCAATCGCGCAGGCTCGGCATCGACTATCCGCGCGATGTCTATTCGCTGTCGCACGTGGCGCTGCCATTCCCGCCCGACGATGCGCTGTACGGCCCGGTCCCCGATCCGGCGGAGAATTTCGGCGTCAATCTCGGCGCGGTGGCGGCGCGCGGGGAGGTCGGCGTGCTGATCGGCAGCCTCGACTCGCTCACCCGCATTTCGTGGAATCCGTTCTTCGGCTATCTGCTCGGCCGGATCGAGCAGGGGATCGTCCCGGCCGGCAGCGGCAACTGACCGGACCCGGCACCGGTGAGGCACGGGCGGGGGGGGG
>DAICZL010000498.1 GCA_027311165.1 bacterium | reverse complement strand
GTCGAGGGCAGAGCCCTCGCCCGTCTTCCGATGAGCCGCCGCCGAGGCCGGCCGGCGAGAGCGAAGACCGATCGTCTGTCAGCGCCGGCGACCGCTTCAGATCGCCACCCGCACGCCCAGCTCCACCACCCGGTCGCTCGGGATGCGGAAAAACTCGGTCGCCGGGACGGCGTTGCGCGCCATCACCAGGAACAGCCACAGCCGCCAGAGCGGCAGTTTCGGCACCATCGCGGGCACGATCATCTCGCGGCCCAGGAAGTAGCTCACCTGCATCGGCTCGAACGGCACCCCGCGCTCGCGCAGGTCTTCGAGGGCGCGCGGGATGTTTGGGCTCTCCATGAACCCGTAGCGCAGCGTCACCCGATGGATGCCGGGCGCCAGCTGCGCCACCTCCATCCGCCGGTCGGCGCCGGCCTCGGGGATGTCGAGGTTGTTGACCGTGACGAAGATCACCCGCTCGTGCAGTACCTTGTTGTGCTTGAGGTTGTGCAGCAGCGCCGCCGGCACGTAGTCGGGGTTGCCGGTCAGGAACACGGCGATGCCGGGCACCCGCACCGTGCGCGACTGCGGCAGCCGTGCCAGGAACGAGGCCAGCGGCAGGCTGTCCTGCTTCCAGCGTGCCAGCAGCAGGCCCCGGCCGCGATGCCAGGAGGTCATCAACCCCATCAGCGCCAGGCCGAGCAGCAGCGGCACCCAGCCGCCCTCGGGGATCTTCAGCGCATTGGCCAGAAAGAAGATGGTGTCGATCAGGAAGAACCCGCCGAACACCGTGATGGCGGCGGCGCGCGACCAGCCGAACTGGCGGCGGAACACCACCGCGGCCAGCACGCAGGTGCACATGAAGGTGCCGGTGACGGCGATGCCATAGGCAGCGGCCAGGCTGTCGCTGGTCTTGAAGGCGAAGACTAGGATCAACACCCCCACCGCGAGGATCGCGTTGACCTGCGGCACGTAGATCTGGCCTTCCTCGCTCGACGAGGTGTGGCGCACCGTCATGCGCGGCAGGAAGCCCATCTGCATGCATTGACGGGCCACCGAGAACGCGCCGGAGATCAGCGCCTGGCTCGCGATCACCGTGGCCGCGGTGGCGAGGATGACCAGCGGCAGGCGCAGCCAGTTCGGGCCGAGCAGGAAGAACGGATTTTCCAGCGCCGCCGGATCAGCGATCATCAGCGCGCCCTGGCCGAAATAGTTCAGCACCAGGCTGGGCAGCACGAAGCCGAGCCACACCAGCCGGATCGGCTGGGCGCCGAAATGCCCCATATCGGCGTACAGCGCCTCGGCCCCGGTCACGGCCAGCACCACCGCGCCCAGCAGCACGAAGGCCAGCAGCCGGTAATGCACGCACAGCACCAGGCCCGGCCAGGGCGAGAGCGCCCGCAACACGCCCGGGTGCTGCGCGATGGCCAGCGCGCCGAGCGCCACGATCGCCAGGAACCAGACCGCCATGATCGGCCCGAACACCCGCCCGACGCTGCCGGTGCCGCGCGACTGCACCGCGAACAGGCCGACGATCACCACCGCCGAGATCGGCAAGACGTATTGCTTGAACTCCGGGCTGGAGATCTCCAGCCCCTCGACCGCCGACAGCACCGAGATCGCCGGGGTGATCACCCCGTCGCCGAAGAACAGACAGGCCCCGCCGATGCCGAACAGCGCCAGGACGGTGCGCATCCGCCCGCTGGGAGCGACCCGCTGGGCGAGCGCCATCAGCGCCAGGATTCCGCCCTCGCCGCGATTGTCGGCGCGCATCACCACCAGCACGTATTTCACGGTGACGATCAGGATCAGCGACCAGAAGATCAGCGACAGGATGCCGATGATCTCGAAACGTGTGATCCCGCTATCGGCGAACAGCTGCAGGCTGGTCTTGAACGCGTAGAGCGGGCTGGTGCCGATATCGCCATAGACCACCCCCAGGACCGCGAGCAGCGCCCCTGCCCCCGGCGCCGCCCGGTGCGAGGGCACCGCCGTGGTCGCCTCGCTCATCGGCCTAACCCGGCCAAACGCCGGCCCACGCGCGTGTCCGTCATGTGCCTGTCCCGTATTCCTGATCCGCAGCGATCACGCGAGGGAGCGCCATCCTGGCGCGACGGTCAGCGTCCGACCGGACTTGTTGCGCCGCGGCGCAGCCAATACGCCGTCCGGGCCGACGGGCGCAAGCGTCGGGAGAGCGCTGCAGCAGGGCTCCGCCCTTCAAGACGCCGGCAGACCCTGGGCCCGGACCGCTCACGTCGAAGGCTGGCCCGCGGAAAGACCGGGTCCCGATGCGCCATAGGGCGCGGCGGCCTCGCCCTATTTCATGGCTTCCCGCTGACCGAAGATCGCGCTGCCGACCCGCACATGGGTCGCACCGCAGGTGATCGCGGCCTCGAAATCAGCGGACATGCCCATCGACAGCACGCCCAGCCCGTGGCGGGCCGCGCGATCGGCCAGCCAGGCGAAATGCGGCACCGGGTCCTCGCCGGCGGGGGGGATGCACATCAGCCCGGCCAGAGCCGGGCCGAAGCGGTCGCGGCAGGCGGCGATGAACGCGTCCGCCGACGCCCGGGCCACGCCGGCCTTCTGCGGCTCGTCACCCACATTCACCTGGATCAGCAGGCGCGGGCTGCGGCCCTCCTGGGCGATGGCGGCGGCCAGCGCCTCGGCCAGGCGCGGGCGGTCCAGCGTCTCGATCACATCGGCGAGGCGCACCGCCTCTCGCGCCTTGTTGGTCTGCAGTGGGCCGATCAGATGCAGACGCAGATCGGGGTGATCCGGCCGCAGGGCAGGGAATTTGGCCGCCGCCTCCTGCACCCGGTTCTCGCCGAACACGGCCTGCCCGGCGGCCAGCGCCGCCTGGACCGCCGCGGCCGGATGGGTTTTGGAGACCGCGACCAGCGTGACATCCTGCGGCAGCCGGCCGGCGCGGAGCGCGGCTTCGCCGATGCGCTCATGGATGCGGTGGAGATTGGCCGCGAGATCGGGATCGGACATGGACCAGAGGCTTATCGCCTGGGCGCGGGCGGTCAAGGCGCGGAGTGGCCGCAGCGGACCGGCGGTGCCGGCACTGTGGCTGTTCACCGATGCCAGGAGGCTGGCCGATCCCTGCCAGGCGGTCGCCCGCCTGCCGAAAGGCCTGGCCGGGGTGGTACTGCGCCACGACAGGGCGCAAGGCCGGCTCGATCTCGGCCGCCGCCTGGCCGCGCTGTGCCGGGCGCGGCGGCTGGTCTTGGTGGTGGCCGGCGATCCTGCGCTGGCGGCGAGGCTGCGGGCCGGGCTACACCTGCGCGGCGGGCGACACGCCGGGCCGGCGCGCCGGCGACCGGGGCTGCTGACCAGCTCGGCCCATGGCACCGTCGAACTGCGCCGGGCCAGGAGCGCGGGAGCGGCGCTGGTGTTCCTCTCGCCGGTCTTCCCGACCGCGAGCCATCCCGGCGCCGCCTGGCTAGGTCCGCGGCGCTGGACCTCCCTCGCGCTTCATGCGGGCCTGCCGGTGCTGGCGCTGGGCGGGGTGGACGGCGCCAGCGCCGCCGCTCTGCCGCGCCGGATCTGTCGCGGAGCCGGCGCGATCTCGGCGCTCGCCGGCGGGGATTGAGCGGCTTGGACGACCCCCTCCGCTGTCGGAGCGCGGCTTGCCCGGCGGCTGTCCGCGCGGCCACCGACACAGCTTGTTGCCGTGACGCCACAGTGTTTCGGAAATGCCATGCGAAGGCTCTGCCGACCATTGCTTGCGCATGAACCGTCGCCGCATACTCCGCTTCGAGGTCTGCACTGCCTGCAAGCTTCTGGGGAACGTGGCGGCTTGGCACGGGTTCCAAAGAAATCCGGGGCGGGGCCTGAAATGTCTGCCGGTAGATCCGGCGTTTTGAGGAGGATTGGAATGCGCAAGCTTCTGCTGGCCAGTGTGGCCGCGCTGGGCGCCTCGATCGGGTTGGCGGACGCGGCCACCATGGTTGTGACGCCCGAGGATATGACTGGCCCCGGCAGCGCCGGCCCCGCGCCCGGCTCGATCGCGCCCGGCACGGTGACGGTGCGACTGAACGGCCGCGTGAATTTCTACGCCGCGGCGTTCTCTCAGTACAATGCGAACAACCCCAGCGGAAACACCAATGGCGATGCGAACGCCAAGCTGGGCTACTACGACATGCAGACCTACGCCCGTCTGATCCCGTCCTTTGACGGCGTGGCGAATAACGGTCTGAAATACGGCGCCTACATGGAAATGTGGTCGGGTAACGTGCAGCAGACCCGCACCAACGTGTTCTCGGGCGCCACCCCTTATTTCCGGCGTATCTACGGCTATCTCGGGACCGACCAGTTCGGCACGATCCGCGTCGGCGCGGCCGACGGCCCGATGTCGCTGTTCCTGACCGGTTCGTCGGAAAGCTTCAACGACGGTGGCTGGGACGGTGACTTCCCGGGCATGCTGTCGCTGGCAGTGGATCCGACCTGGCCGGTGTATGGTGACTTCGCGAGCTACTACTCGACCAACAAGGTCGTGTACTTGTCGCCGAACTTCTATGGCTTCGATTTCGGCGCGGCGTTCGAGCCGAACACCTCGGGTTCGGGCGGTGGTGACAACTACGGCGCAGGCTGCGCGACACCAGGGCAGACCCCGGCCGCCATGTTGGGTTGCGATGCGCTGACCTCCTATCCGTTCGGCGCTACCCCCTATGCTTCCAGCCGCCGCAACACGGTGGATGTCGGCGGACGCTATCGCGGCACGTTCGGCGCGGTGGGCGTCGCAGCCTTCGCCGACTACTTCGGCGGCGGGCAGGTGGCGAACAACGCGTTCGGCTACACCAATGCTTACAAGAACCCGAGCGCCGGCCAGGGCGGCGTGGCGGTCACCATCGCCGGCCTGACGCTGAGCGGCTGGGTGGGCGGCGGCGCCACCAACGAGAATACCGGCCTGGCCCCCAAGGGTGAGCCCGACTCGATCGCCTACATCCTGGGTGCGCAGTACGTGACCGGGCCGCTGACCGTCGGCGTGCAGTTCTTCGACGCGTGGAACGCTGGCGCGGCGCTGCCGGGTAACGGTATCGGCCACATCAACGAATGGGGTGTCGCGACCGGTGGCACCTACGCACTGGCCCCTGGCGTGTCGCTGTACTTCACCTACATGTATGGCGGCCGTAAGGAAAATGGCTTCGACCTGATCAACAATGTTCCGAACTCGCCTCTCAACAACCATACCAACGTGCAGCTGGTCGGCGTCGGCACCCAGTTCAACTGGTAAGCCAAGCTTCAGCGATTGCGACGACCGGAAGGCGGTGGGGCATCCCCACCGCCTTTCGCTTTTCCAGGTGGCCGCGGGACGAACCGAAGGCCAGAGGATCGAGGTCTCCTCGCGCCAACCCCGTTTCGTGACAGGCCTCCCCAATGGATGCCGGTCCAGGCACCGCCGGTCCTCGGCAGGCCCGAAGGACGAGAGGATGTCCGGCTTAGAACAACATCCGATCAGATCGGCGACCGTTCCAGGATCCTGCCGGAGGCTCTCCGCCCCGCGACAGCCGATCCGATGATAGGACGGCCTCTCCGCGGGCTGGCGGACCGCGTGGTTTACGCCCGGACTCGTCCTCCAACAGCGCCGGGCGACAGCGCCCATGTCGTGGCGCTGTCATCATCGCCCTTGGCGCCACCGCCCAGCCGGGCTAGACAAATCGGCTCGGCGCCTCGGCGCGCCCCAGGATGATGGCGGACACGCGATGAACCGGCGACCTTTTGCCCAAGTTTTGGCTTTTCCTTGGCTGGCGGTCCTCGCCCTGGCGCTGGCCGATTGCTCGGCGGCGCGGCCGGTGGACAATACCGACTATAACCTGCCCGGCCAGGGTGCGCCGACCCAGGGTAAGATGCTGGGTGACCAGGGGCTGGTGTTCGGCAACCAGAAGGGCACCAACAATAATGCCGGAGATTCCGGCGGTGGCGCGCTGGGGGTGAACGCCTATCTGTGGCGCGGGGCGCTCGATACCCTGTCCTTCATGCCGCTCGCCTCGGCCGATCCGTTCGGCGGGGTGATCATCACGGACTGGTACCAGCCACCGGCCTCCGACGGAGAGCGGTTCAAGGCGACCGCTTATATTCTCGGCCGGCAGTTGCGCGCCGACGGGGTGCGCGTCTCGGTGTTCCGCCAGGTGCAGCAGAACGGCCAATGGGTGGATGCGCAGGTGAGCCCCTCCACCACTGCCGATATCGAGAACAAGGTGCTGGCCCGGGCGCGGGAATTGCGGTCGCAATCGGCCAGCAATTCCAGCAACTGAGCGCCGCTGCCGGACTTGCCGGCAGGGCGGTTCTGTTCGATATCTGCGTGCATGGATGAAACGCTGTCCCAGCCGCCCGCCGCGGTGACCGAAGCCTATGATTTCCGCGCCGCCGAGCCGCGCTGGCAGGAGGCCTGGGCCGCTCGGCACTGTTTCACCGCCGCGGATGTCCCGCAGGACGGGCGTCCGAAATACTATGTGCTGGAGATGTTCCCCTACCCCAGCGGCAAGATCCATATGGGGCATGTGCGCAACTACACGCTGGGCGATGTGGTGGCGCGCTACAAGCGGGCGCGTGGCTTCAGCGTGTTGCATCCGATGGGCTGGGATGCATTCGGCCTGCCCGCCGAGAACGCCGCCCGGGAACGCGGCATCCATCCGGCGAAATGGACCTGGGACAACATCGCGGCGATGCGCGCCGAGCTGAAGCGCATGGGGCTGTCGATCGACTGGTCGCGCGAATTCGCGACCTGCGACCCGGCCTATTATGGCCAGCAGCAGAAGCTGTTTCTGGACATGCTGGCGGCGGGTCTTGTCGAGCGCAAGGAAAGCGCGGTGAACTGGGACCCGGTCGATGGCACCGTGCTCGCCAACGAGCAGGTGATCGACGGGCGTGGCTGGCGGTCCGGCGCGCTGGTCGAGAAAAAGCGGCTGGCCCAGTGGTTCCTGCGGATCACCGACTACGCACCGGACCTGCTGGCGGCGCTGGACGGGCTGGAGCGCTGGCCGGAGCGGGTGCGCCTGATGCAGGCCCGCTGGATCGGCCGCAGCGAAGGCGCCAGGGTGCGCTTTCCACTGACCCGGACATTGGCCGGGATCTCCGGGATCGAGGTCTACACCACCCGGCCCGATACGTTGTTAGGCATGTCGTTCCTGGCCCTGTCGCCCGAACACCCGCTGGCCGCGGAATTGGCTGCCACCGACCCTGCGGCAGCGGCGTTCATCGCCGAATGCCGCCGCATGGGCACCAGCGAGGCGATGATCGAGACCGCCGAGAAGCGCGGTTTCGACACCGGCCTGCGGGTCCTCCATCCGCTGCTGCCGGACCGGGAGTTTCCGGTCTGGATCGCCAATTTCGTGCTGATGGATTACGGCACCGGCGCGATCTTCGGCTGCCCGTCGGGGGACCAGCGCGATCTGGATTTCGCCCGCGCCTATGATCTGCCGGTGGTGCCGGTGGTGCTGCCGCCAGGCGTCGATCCGGCCGACCTGCGGATCGGCGATGTCGCCCTGGACGGTCCCGGCACGATGATCAACTCGGGCTTTCTGGACGGGATGGACACCGAGGCCGCGCGACCGGCCGCGATCGCGGCGCTGGAGCGCCTGGGCGCCGGCGAGGCGGTGGTGAACTGGCGGCTGCGCGACTGGGGCGTGAGCCGGCAGCGCTACTGGGGTTGCCCGATCCCGGTGATCCATTGCCCGTCCTGCGGTGTGGTGGCGGTGCCGGCGCAGGATCTGCCGGTGCGGCTGCCGGAGGAGGTGAGCTTCGACCGGCCGGGCAACCCGCTCGATCATCATCCCAGCTGGAAGCACGTGACCTGTCCCGGCTGCGGCGGCGCGGCGCAGCGGGAGACCGACACGTTCGACACCTTCGTCGACAGTTCCTGGTATTTTGCCCGCTTCTGCAGCCCGGCCGCTGCGACCCCGACGCTGCGCGAGGCCGTGGATCACTGGCTGCCGGTCGATCAGTATATCGGCGGCATCGAGCATGCGATCCTGCACCTGCTCTACGCCCGCTTCGTCACCCGGGCGATGCATCGGACCGGCCATCTGAGCGTGGACGAGCCCTTCGCGGGTCTGTTCACCCAGGGAATGGTCACGCATGAGAGCTATCGCGACGAAGCCGGTCGCTGGCTCTATCCCGAAGAAGTGATCCGCGGCGAAGATGGTTCGACACTGCATCGGGAGACCGGCGCGCCGGTCATCGTCGGGCGGGTCGAGGCGATGTCCAAATCCAAGCGCAACACGGTCGATCCCGGGGCGATCATCGCCCGCTATGGCGCGGACACCGCGCGCTGGTTCATTCTGGCGGACAATCCGCCGGAGCGGGACATGGAATGGACCGAGTCCGGCGTGGCCGGCGCGTTCCGCTTCATTCAGCGACTGCACCGACTGGCCGAGACCCTGGCGCGGGACGGCGTGGCGGATCTGGCGGTTGTTCCTGAAACGTTCTGCCCCGCCGCCCTGGTGCTGCGGCGGATGACCCATCGGACGATCGTCGCGGTGACCGAGGCGCTCGAGGGATTCACGTTCAACGTCGCGGTCGCCCGGATTCATGAATGCGCCAATGCTCTGGCCGAGGCCGAACGGACCGCTGACGATGCCGGGCTGCGCTGGGCGCGCACGGAGGCGATGGAGCGGCTGATCCGCCTGTTCGCACCGATGATGCCGCATCTGGCGGAGGAGCTGGGCCAGCGCCTGTGGCCTGCACGGACCTCGCTGGTGGCGGAACTGGACTGGCCAGAGGCTGAGGCGGAACTCGTTCAGGCCGTGGAAGTGACGATCGCGGTGCAGGTGATGGGCAAACTGCGCGGCACGATCGCAGTGCCACCTGACCTGCCGGCGGCCGAGGTGCTGGCTCTGGCCGAAGCCGAACCGAATGTCGCCCGGCTGCTCGCCGGGCAGCGCGTGGTGAAACGGGTGCACGTGCCGAATCGGATCGTCAATTTCGTGCTGGCCGGATGAAATGCCCGATCTCGGCCGCCGCAGACTGGTCTGGCTAGGGGCGGCGGCGGCGCTGCCAGGCTGCGGGTTCCACCCGCTTTATGCCCGCTCCTCGGGCCTTGCCGGGCCGGCACTCACCGAAATGGGCGCGGTGTCGGTGGGTATCATCCCCGATCGCCCGGGGCAGTTGCTGCGCCAGGCACTACAGGAGCGGTTCGAGCGGGAAGGTGAGGGCATCGCCCGGCGCTATGACCTGGCCGTGTCGTTTTCCATCGCGGGTGAAGGTATTGGCATCCAGGCGGATACCTCGACGACACGCATGCGGCTGATCGCGCGGGCGCATTGGGTGCTGAAGGCTCAGGACCCGACCCATACGCTGCTGAGTTCTGGGGACGCGCGGACGGTGGATGGCTACGACGCCATCGATAACCAGGCCTTCGCTTTCGACCTGACCAATGAAGCCGTGCAGCGCCGGATGGCCGAGGCGGTGGCCGATACGATCACGGAGCAGGTGGCCGTGTATTTCTCGCGTCGGGCGATGGCGGGATGAGCGCGTGAAACTGGACGCAAGGCGGGTTTCTGCATTTCTGCGAGACCCGGGCGCGTGTCGCGTGGTGCTGTTGCACGGCGAGGATGACGGGGTGATTCGCGAATGGGCCGAGGCGCTGGTTCGCGCCGTCGCCGGGTCGATCAGCGATCCGTTCCGTATCGCCGATCTGGACCGCGACCAGGTCGGGCGGCTGGCCGAGGAAGCGCGGTCCCTATCGCTGATGGGGGGACGGCGGGTGGTGCGGCTGCGCGGTGCGACCGACGCGGTGACCGACAGCGTGATGGGGCTGCTGGCAGGGCCAGGCGAGGCGCTGGTGGTGCTGGAAGGCGGCGCCCTTCCCTCCCGGTCGCGGTTACGGACGGCGATCGAGGCGGCGCCGCAGGCGGTCGCCATTGCCTGCCGCGCTGACGACGATCGGGCGCTGCGATCGGTAATCCAGGACGGACTGACCGGTGCCGGTGTCAGCGTCACCGCCGAAGCGCTCGACTGGCTGGTTGGGCATCTGGGAGGCAATCGCGGCACGACTCGCCAGGAGATCGAGAAGCTGATCCTGTTCGCCGGACCCGGAGGGCGCATCGATTTGACGGCAGCCATGGCAGGCTGTGGCGATCTGGCGGGGCTGTCGCTGGACGATGCGCTGTTCGCAGCGACCGCTGGGGATGTGGGACTGACCGACCGGGCGCTGGAACTGGCCTTGTCCGAAGGGGCGAGCCCGGTTGGCGTGCTGCGCGCGGGCCTGATGCATCTGCAGTCGCTGCACCGGGCGCGCCTGGCGATGCGGGCGGGAATCGGCCCGGCCGAAGCGGCCCGCAGCGCCCGGCCGCCGGTGTTCTTCCGGCGTATGGGCGCCTTCACGACGGCACTCGGGCTTTGGAACGAGCAAAGCCTGTTCGCCGCCGCCAGCGCCTTCAGCGACGCCGAACGCGCCTGCAAGCGTACCGGCGCGCCCGATGAATGGGTGTGCCGGCAGGCGATCCTGACCTTGGCGCGGCGCGCGGCAGGCGCACGGCGACGATAGCCACCCGCGCCCTCGTCGAGAGGGCGACGGGGAACACCCCGGCGCCCGTCTTGATAAGTTCAACGCTGCCATGTCAGCCGGGACTCCGACTCAGCGCTGCCCCAAAGTCCCCGGGCTGAGCAGCGTGATCAGCCCGTCGAGCTGATCGAGGCTCTGGAACCGGATCCGCACGCTGCCACCGCGGCCGCTCGCCTGGATTTCGACCCGTAGCCCAAGCTCTTCCGAAAGCGTTCGTTCGAGCGCCAGCGTCTCAGGATCCTTCCTGTCCGGCTTGGTGTCCGCGGTTCTGGAAGTGCCGTCAGGATGACGCACTTCCCTGGCTACCAATTCCTCGGTCTGACGAACATTAAGCCCACGGGAGATCACTTCCAGCGCGGCCCGCGCCGGATCGGGATGAGCGAGCAGCGCCCGGGCATGACCCGCGGTGATCGCGCCATTGCTGAGCTCGGTTTGTACAGGTGCCGGGAGGCGCAACAGACGCAGCGTATTGGCGACATGGCTGCGCGACTTGCCGACCGCAGAACCCAGATGGTCCTGAGTCATGGCGAATTCCTCGATCAGTCGCCGGTAGCCCTCGGCTTCTTCGATCGCGTTCAGGTCCTGCCGCTGCAGATTCTCGACTAGCGCCGCAGCCAGACTATCGGCATCCGAGAGCGGGCGGACCAGGCTCGGCACCTCATGCAGCCCCGCCGCCTGGGCTGCGCGCCAACGCCGCTCTCCGGCGATGATCTGGAAGCGTCCGACAAGGCCGGGATGCGGTCGGACGAGGATCGGCTGCAAGATTCCGCGTGCCCGGACAGACTCGACAAGCTCCGCCAGCGCAACCGGCTCGATCGCGCCCCGGGGCTGGAACGGCCCCGGCTCCAGCAGATCAATCGCGATCGGCTGGACAGCGGTCTCGGCAGCCTGGTCGGTCGCATCACCCAGCAGAGCCGCGAGGCCCCGACCGAGGCGCGGGCTGATCTCTCTGGCCGTCATGGCAGTGGATCCTTGATGGCGAACTCCCGGCGCAACAGCTCCGCCGCGAGATCGGCATAAGCCAATGCGCCTGCCGATCGAGGATCGTAGAGGCTGACCGGCTTGCCGTGACTGGGCGCCTCGGAGACGCGGATATTGCGCGGAATGACTGTCTGGAACACGCGATCGCCAAAGAACCCCCTGGCATCTTCGGCAACCAGATCGGACAGATTATTCCGTCGATCAAACATGGTGAGCACGATGCCGGCGAGACGAAGTGACGGATTGAGGCGACGGCGGACCATCTCGATCGTCCGGTTCAGCTGGGTCAAGCCTTCGAGCGCAAAGAACTCGCATTGCAGCGGTACGATGACGCCGGTGGCAGCGACAAGCGCATTAAGCGTCAGCAGGCCGAGACTTGGCGGGCAATCGATGATGATAAAGCGGAAGGCGGGCCCGGTCAGGCGCAACGAGGCCAGCGCCTGACGGAGCCGATATTCGCGATCCTGCACGGCGACGAGCTCGATCTCGGCTCCGGCCAGGTCCGGCTCTGCGGTAATGATCGACAGATGAGCGACGACGGTGGGCTGCCCACCAGTGACACTGCCACCGCCCTGAAGCAGGAGCCGGTAGCTGCCGTCCCGGCGGTCGTTTCTGCCGATCCCGAGGCCGGTCGAGGCATTGCCCTGCGGATCCAGGTCGATCAGCAATACCGGACAGTCCGGTCCTGCAAGCGCCGTGGCAAGATTGATCGCGGTGGTGGTCTTGCCGACACCCCCTTTCTGATTGGCGATCGCCAGCACCCGGGGAGCCTCAGGGGTGGGCTCGGTCGGCGCAGGTACCTCAGCCGCCTCTGTCAGCACGATGGATCTCACTGATACGAAGGATATTGGCGTGCGGTGCGGTGTGGCTCTGGAACCGCTCGACTCGCATGTGCCAGTCTCTCGCAGCCTCCGTCAATTCAGCTTCGCATTTCGCACCCTTCAGGAACAGGCAGCACCCGCCCGGCGTCAGGAAGCGACTGGCCCATGGCAGCAAAACTGGCAATGCGGCAAGAGCCCGGGCAGTCACCAGCGGGACAGCTTGCAGGGTCAGCGTTTCCGCCCGGACCGGATGGACCGTCGCAGATGCTTTGGTCAACCGCGCTGCTTCACGCAGGAAGCTCGCCTTGCGCCGATCGGCCTCCACGAGGTCGAAATGCACACTGGTTGCGATCGCAAGAATCAGGCCTGGGAAACCCGCCCCGGTACCGAGATCGACCGCGCGATCGATGCCTGGGGGAATGAGCGGCAGGAGCTGCAGCGAGTCCCGGATATGGCGCGGCCAGATCTGTGGCTCATCGGCTTCCGCGATCAGATTAACGCTCCGGTTCCAGCGGCGCAGCAAGCGGGCGAATTCTTCCAGCCGCTCCGCTGTTTCACGTGAGACATCCACAATCCGGTCGGATATCCCCAGCTGACCTGAAGGCGACTGTTTCACGTGAAACACGGCCTGGCGATGTTCATTGCACTCCGTGTCAGGCTGATGCCTGCCGCCTGATATGACCTATGATCGCTGCCAGCGCCGCCGGCGTGATGCCTTGGATTCGGCTGGCCTGACCCAGCGAACAGGGGCGCAGCTGCCCCAGCTTCGCCGACAGCTCCGCGGATAGGCCCGCAATCCGGGCGTAGTCCAGATCCGCATCCAGTCGCAATTCTTCTTCGCGCCGAAACGCCCGGATATCAGCCTCCTGACGGTGCAGATACCCCGCATACAGAGCCGTATGAGCGATTTCGGCAAATACCCGGGGCGGAAGATCATTCAGCCAGGGAAATGCCTGGCAGACCTCCCGCCGCTCCGTCTCGCCCTGCGCCAGAAGATCGAACACCGATCTCCAGCGCCCGTCCGCAACTGGTCGAATCCCGAAACCTGCCAACACAGCGGGAGTGCCGCCTTCAGACCGAGCACGCGCGCCTGCCTGCTGAACCTGCGTGCGGTGCTGCACGAACGAACGTGCCCGCGCCGCACCACAGAGGCCCCACTGTATCGCCTTGGGCGTAAGCCGCTCATCGGCATTGTCGGCTCGCAGGCTCAGCCGATATTCCGCGCGGGATGTGAACATGCGATACGGCTCGCTCACCCCTTGGGTCACCAGGTCATCGATCAGGACGCCGATATAGGCCTCGGCGCGGTCCAATCCGATGGGCTCACCCGAAGCGGACCGACGCGCGGCGTTGATTCCGGCCATGATCCCCTGGGCCGCCGCTTCCTCATACCCGGTCGTGCCGTTGATCTGGCCGGCGAGGAACAATCCCGGCAGCGACTTCATCTCCAGGCTTGGCCAAAGCGAGCGCGGATTAATGAAATCATATTCGACCGCATAGCCCGGTCGGATCATCCTTGCATGCTCCAGCCCCGGGATAGTGGCCAGCATTGCCTGCTGCACCTCCGCGGGAAGGCTGGTGGAGATGCCGTTGGGATAGACCGTCGGATCATCCAGCCCCTCGGGTTCCAAAAAAATCTGATGACGGTCACGCTGAGCGAACCGCACCACCTTGTCTTCAATCGACGGACAATAGCGCGGCCCCGGTCCGGTGATGTGGCCGCCATGAATGGCCGAGAGATGCAGATTGGCGCGGATCAGCGCATGAGTCTCCCGTGTGGTCGCGGTGACCCGGCATTCGATCTGCCGATTGCCGATCGCCGAGGTCATCGTGCTGAACGGCTCGGGCGGATCATCGCCGCGGTCACGCTGCAGCCCCTCCCAATCGATGCTGCCACGGTCGAGCCGCGGCGGCGTGCCAGTCTTCAGCCGACCCAATGGCAGCCCCAGGCGCTGGAAAGCGGCGGAAAGCCCCAGGCTGGCCGCTTCACCGAATCGGCCAGCCGACATGCTGTGACCGCCGATATGGATGATGCCGCGCAGGAATGTGCCCGTCGTCACGACCGCGGCGCCACACCCCACTCTGGACCCGTCCGCACAGACAAGGGCCGCCAGGCGCCCATCCTGGCCGATCTCCAACTCCTCGACCGATGCAGCCTCGATCGTCAAGCCCGACTGATCCCGCAAAAGGGACTGCATCGCCTGACGATACAGACCACGATCCGCCTGTGCGCGAGGCCCCCGCACCGCCGGCCCTTTGCTGCGATTCAACAGCTTGAAATGGATCCCCGCCAAGTCGGCTACCCGGCCCATCAGACCGTCCAGCGCATCGATCTCGCGCACGAGATGCCCTTTGCCGATCCCGCCGATTGCTGGATTGCACGACATCTCCCCGATCATCCCGGGATTTGGGGTCAGCAGCAGGGTGCGCGCGCCCAGGCGCGCGGCGGCGGGGGGGGG
>DAICZL010000493.1 GCA_027311165.1 bacterium | reverse complement strand
GGGTTTTGCGCCCCCCCGGTTTTGCGACCCCTGGGTTTTGAGCCCGGCGGGTTTTGAGTCCGGCGGGGTTCGCGCCCGGCGGGTTGGGGACCTGCTGACCGGCAATGCCTGGCGGCTCGCGCTCGCGGCGGCCGGGCTGGGGGCAGGCCCAGTCCACGCCGTTCGAACCGCACCTGCCGCCGGCCCGCCACCTGCACGATGCGCCGGCTGCCTCGATCCCCCCCTTTCGCGAGGCGCCCCCTTTGCGTTGACGCTTCCGGGCCCCGCGCCTAGCGTTCGGCGCTCCAGTTGCGGGGGAGCGGTCATGGCCAACAAGCTGAAGCAGCGCTGGGCGGAAGGCAGGGGCGCCATCAACGGCTGGCTCGCCATTCCCGCCGGGTTCTCGGCCGAGGTCATGGCCCAGGCGGGCTGGGACAGCCTGACCGTGGACATGCAGCACGGCGTGCAGGACTATCTTTCGGTGCTGGCCTGTTTCCAGGGCATGCAGCCGCATGGTGTCACCCCGATGGTGCGGGTGCCCTGGAACGAGCCGGGCATCATCGGCAAAGTGCTGGACGCCGGCGCGATGGGCGTGATCTGCCCGATGGTGAATTCCCGCGCCGAGGCCGAGGCGTTCGTGTCGGCCTGCCGCTACCCGCCCAAGGGCATGCGCAGCTTCGGCCCGATCCGCGCCGGCATGTACGGCCAGGCCGGGCCCGGCTTCACCGAGACGGCCAATGCCGACATCATCTGCATGCCGATGATCGAGACGCGCAAGGCGCTCGATGATCTCGATGCCATCCTGGATGTGCCGGGGGTGGACGCGGTCTATATCGGCCCGAGCGATCTCGGCCTGTCGCTCGGCCTGCCGCCGAAGCTCGACCGCGAAGAGCCCGAGGTGCTGGCGATCTACCAGCGCATCATCGAGGCGACCGGCAGGCGGGGCCAGTTCGCCGGCATCCATTGCGGATCGGGGGCCTATGCGGCGCGCGCCATCCGCATGGGCTTCCGCCTGGCCACCATCATGAACGACAGCGGCCTGCTGCTGACCGCGGCGCGCGCGGCGATCGCGACGGCGCGCGAGGAAGCCGCCGGCAAGGTCTGACAGGACAGGAGAGCGACCGACATGACCCCCACCCCCGTGATCCGCCTGCATCCCGAAGACGGCGTGGTGATCGCGCGGGCGAGCCTGCTGGCGGGCGCCGCCGTCGCCGAAGGGGTGGTGGCCGCCGAGCGGATCCCGGCCGGCCACAAGGTGGCGGTGCGCCCGCATGCCAAGGGCGAGCCGATCCGCCGCTACGGCCAGATCATCGGCTTCGCCACCGCCGACATCGCCCCCGGCCAGCATGTCCATGTGCAGAATTGCGGCATGGGCGATTTCGCCAAGGACTATGCCTGGGGCGAGGATGCGAGGCCCACCGCGATGCTGGACCCGCCGGCGACCTTCCAGGGCATCCGCCGGCCGGGCGGGCTGGTCGCCACGCGCAACTATATCGGCATCCTGACCAGCGTGAACTGCAGCGCCCATGTCGCCGGGCTGGTGGCCGATGCGTTCCGCCGCAATCCCTTCACCGGCAGCGACCCGCTGGCGGAGTATCCCAACGTGGACGGGGTGGTGGCGCTGACCCACAAGACCGGCTGCGGCATGGCCGACAGCGAGCCGCTGGCGCTGCTGCGCCGCACCCTGGGCGGCTATGCCCGCCACGCCAATTTCGCCGCGGTGATCGTGCTCGGGCTGGGCTGCGAGGTGAACCAGATCGGCGGGCTGATGGAAGAGCAGCGCCTGTCGGGGCGGCTGCGGGCGATGGACATCCAGACCATGGGTGGCACCCGCAAGACGGTCGAGGGCGGCATCGCCTTCGTGCGCGAGGTGCTGGCCGATGCCAATGCCGTGCGGCGCGAGACGGTGCCGGTCTCGGCGCTGACGGTCGCCCTGCAATGCGGCGGATCGGACGGATATTCCGGCATTTCCGCCAATCCGGCGCTGGGGGCCGCGAGCGATCTGGTGGTGCGCAATGGCGGCACCGTGATCCTGTCGGAAACCCACGAGACCTACGGCGCGGAGCATCTGCTGACCCGCCGCGCCGTCTCACGCGAGGTGGGCGAGAAGCTGGTGGCGCTGATGCGCTGGTGGGAGGACTACACCAAGCGGGAAGGGGCGGAGCTGAACGCCAACCCCTCGCCGGGCAACAAGGCCGGCGGGCTGACCACCATCCTGGAGAAGTCGCTGGGCGCGATGGCCAAGGCCGGCAGCACCAATCTGGTCGAGGTGCTGCGCTATGCCGAGGCGGCGACCGCGCGCGGCTTCGTGTTCATGGACACGCCGGGCTATGACCCGGTCGCCGCCACCGGGCAGGTGGCGGGCGGGGCCAATCTGGTGTGTTTCACCACCGGGCGGGGCAGCGTGTTCGGCTGCAAGCCCGCGCCCTCGATCAAGCTCGCCACCAATTCGCCGATGTTCCGGCGGATGGAGGACGACATGGATGTCAATTGCGGCACCATCCTGGAGGGCGAGGAGAGCGTGCAGCAATGCGGGGAGCGGATCTTCGATCTGATCCTGCGGGTGGCTTCCGGCGAGCGGACCAAGAGCGAGCAGTTCGATTTCGGCGCCGCCGAGTTCGCGCCCTGGGTGATGTGCGCGACGGTCTGAGGACGCCCCGGGGGGTTGGCCCTGGCCTGCGCCCCCCTACCTAAAGGGGCAGCATGACCGAAGACCCCACCCCGGCGAAGCCTGGCCCCCCGGCGCCGTCCCGACGCGAGAAGCTGATCACGCGCAAGCAGGACTGGGCGCGCGAGGGCCGGCTGCTGACCGGCACCACCGCCGATCCGCAGGCGGTGCGTCTGCCGCCCGGCCAGCGCCTGGTGCAGGACTGGCCGGTGCTCGATCTCGGCATCCAGCCGGAGATCACCGCGGCGGCGTTCCGGCTGGATCTCGACGGGCTGGTCGAGGCACCGGTCTGTCTGTCGCTTGCGGATGTGCTGGCGCTGCCCCAGCAGGACAGCCGGAGCGACATGCATTGCGTGACCCAGTGGTCGCGTTACGACAATCACTGGCAGGGCGTGTCGGCGCGGGTGCTGCTCGATCTGGTGCGGCCGCTGGCGGATGCCCGGCACGTGATCCTGCATGCCCATGACGGCTACACGACCAATCTGCGGCTTGAGCAGTTCGACCAGCCGGACGTGTTCCTGGTGCATCGCTGGGAAGGCCGGCCGATCTCTCGCCAGCATGGCGGGCCGGTGCGGGTGCTGGTGCCGCGCCTGTATCTCTGGAAGTCGGCCAAATGGGTGCGCCGGCTGGAATTCACCGTCGCCGACCGCCCGGGTTTCTGGGAGGAGCGCGGCTATCACAACAACGCCGATCCCTGGCTGGAGGAACGCTATGGCTGAGCCCACCCGCCGTGCCGTGCTGCTGGCTGCCGCCGCCACCGCCCTTGGCGGCGCGGCCCCGGGCGATGGGACACGCGCCTGGGATTTCACCTTCGTCTCGATCGACGAGGCGCCGATGCCGCTCGCGGCCTATCGCGGGCGGGTGCTGCTGGTGGTCAACACCGCCTCGTTCTGCGGCTATACGCCGCAATATCAGGGGCTGGAGGCGCTGCACCGGCGGCTGACGCCGGCGGGGCTGACGGTGATCGGCGTGCCCAGCCAGGATTTCGGCCAGGAATCCGACAGCAACGGCAAGGTGAAGGCGTTCTGCCAGGCGACGTTCGATGTGCAGTTCCCGATGGCCGGCATCGCCCATGTGCGCGGGCCGGAGGCGCTGCCTTTCTATCGCTGGGTGAAGGCCAGCCGCGGCTGGCAGCCCGAGTGGAATTTCAACAAGGTGCTGATCGGCCGTGACGGCATGATCGCGGGGGTGTTCGGTGCCACCGACGAACCCACGGGCAAGCTGATGACCGGGGCGATCGACGCGCAGATCGCCCGCACGCCGGGGGCCTGAGCGGCCGGGCGCCGGGCCGGGCCTCCATGGGCGCTTCGCTGCCGATGATGCGCGGTGGTCCGTGCCGCTGCGGGTCCGCGCCTCTTGCGGCGGCGCGCCATGTCCAACCCGCCTGGCGGATGCTATAAGGCGCACCGTGCTCGGTCGGGCCGGGCGTGTCGCCAGAACCGACCGGGGGCCAGAATCTAC
>DAICZL010000491.1 GCA_027311165.1 bacterium | reverse complement strand
ACCCCCCGCCCGGGGCGAGCCCCACCGCGACCTCGGCCACCTGCTCTCCGGCGGCGAGGCGCGCCAGGATTTCGGAGGACAGTTCCGCGAGCAGGCTGCGCGCCAGGAGGCTTTCGACACTGCGCGCGCCCGAGGCGCTTTCGGTGCAGCGCGTGGTGACCGCCGCCACCAGTGCCGGGTCGTAGCTGAACCCCGCGCCGTAGGAGTCGCGCACCCGGCGGGCGATCCGGTCGAGCTGCAGCCCGACGATGCGGCGGAGGATCGCCTCGGGCAGCGGCAGATAGGGCACCAGTGTCACCCGGCCCAGGAAGGCGGGCTTGAAGGATTTCATCAGTTCCGGGGCCAGCAGATCGGCGAGGTCCGCGGCATCGGGGGCGGTGTCGGGATCGGCGAACAGCCTGGTGATGAGCTCGCTGCCGGCGTTGGAGGTCATGATGATGACGGTGTTGCGGAAGTCGATCTCGCGGCCTTCGCCGTCGGTCATCGATCCCTTGTCGAACACCTGGAAGAACACGTCCTGCACGCCGGGATGGGCTTTTTCCATCTCGTCCAGCAGCACCACAGAATAGGGCCGCCGGCGCACCGCCTCGGTCAGGATGCCGCCTTCGCCGTAGCCGACATAGCCGGGCGGGCTGCCCATCAGCAGGCTGACCTTATGCTCCTCCTTGAACTCGGTCATGTTGATGATGGTCATGTTCTGTTCGCCGCCATAGAGCAGTTCGGCCAGGGTCAGCGCGGTTTCGGTCTTGCCGACGCCGGTGGTGCCGACCATCAGGAACACGCCGATCGGCTTGCGCGGATCGGTCAGCCTGGCGCGCGAGGTGCGGATGGCCTGTGCCAGGGCTTCCAGCGCGTGGGGCTGGCCGACGATGCGCCGTTCCATCGCCTGTTTCAGATTGAGCACGGTGTGGATTTCGTCGGTCTGCATCCGCCCGGCGGGAATGCCGGTCCAGTGCTGCACGATTTCGGCCACGGCCTGGGCATCCACCACCGGGAAGATCAGCGGCTGTTCGCCCTGCACTGCCCGCAGGGCGGTCGTGGCCGCTGCCAGGCGCGCGCGCAGGGCCGCCTTGTCCTGGGGGGCGTCCGTCGGCGCGGTCCTCGCCGCATCCGCCTCCCCCGAAGCCGCCGCCTGGCCCTGCGCTGCTTCCCCGGCGTGTATGGTCCCAGAGGGTGTGGTCCCAGGGGGCGTGGTCCCAGGGGGTGTGATCCCAGGGGGCGTGGTCCCAGAGGGCGTGGTCCCAGGTGGCGTGGTTCCAGGGGGCGTGGTCCCGGCGGGCGCGTTCCCAGGGGGTTTGGTCCCGGTTGGGGCCGCGCCTTCAGGCGCTTCGATCGCGGCGCGCGCTGCCGCGATCTCGCCGGCCAGGCGCTTCTCCTCGGTCCAGCGGGTTTCGAGCGCGGCGAGTTCGGCCCCGGTCGTTGCGCGTTCGCCGGCCAGCGCGGCGCGGCGCGCGGCGTGGTCGATGCCGGTGGCGGCCTCGCGGTCCAGGATCGCCCGTTCGGTGTCGATCAGGAACAGCCGTCGCCGGCGGTCCTCGATCGGGGCCGGGACCGCCGCCTGGCTCATCGCGACCCGCGCGCAGGCGGTGTCGAGCAGCGAGACCGCCTTGTCGGGCAGCTGCCGGCTGGGGATGTAGCGGGCGGACAGGCGCACCGCCTCGCTCACCGCCTCGTCCAGGATGCGGGTGCCGTGGTGCTTTTCCAGCGTGGCGACCAGGCCGCGCACCATGGCGATCGCGACCGGCTCGCTCGGCTCCTCGATCTTCACCACCTGAAAGCGCCGGGTCAGCGCCGCGTCCTTCTCGAAATGCTTCTTGTATTCGGCCCAGGTGGTCGCGGCGATCAGCCGCAGTTCGCCGCGGGCGAGTGCCGGTTTCAGCAGGTTCGCGGCATCGCCCTGGCCGGCGGTGCCGCCGGCGCCGATCAGCATATGCGCCTCGTCGATGAACAGGATGATCGGGCGCGGGCTCGCGCGGGTCTCCTCGACCACTGATTTCAGACGCTTCTCGACCTCCCCCTTCACCCCGGCGCCGGCCTGCAGCAGGCCGAGATCGAGGCTGCGCAGCGAAGCCTCTTTCAGTGCCGCGGGCACATCGCCGGCGGCGATGGCACAGGCGAAACCTTCCACCACCGCGGTCTTGCCCACGCCGGCCTCGCCGGTCAGGATCGGGTTGTTCTGCCGCCTTCGGGTCAGGATGTCGATCAGCTGGCGGATCTCGACCTCCCGCCCCAGGATCGGATCGATCGATCCCGCCCGCGCCCGCCTGGTCAGGTCGATGG
>DAICZL010000487.1 GCA_027311165.1 bacterium | reverse complement strand
CCCCCCCGCGATCAGCCCAGGGTCTGTAGCAGACCCGACCGGATCAGCGACCGACCTTGGTCTTGCATTCCTTGCCGTCGATGTTCAGGTTGTAGCCCGACTTGTTGGTGAGGAAGTCGTTATTGATCGAAGTAACGAAGTTGGTCAGGCCGCCATTGACCAGCGTCGCGAAGCCATTGGTGTTGATCCGGGTCTTGTAGCTGGAGTTCTTGTACATGTTGCTCAGGAACGACACGACGCCCGAGCCGGCGTTCTTGTCGGCGTAGCACGAGCTCACTTCAAAGGTCGTGTAGCCGACGATCGGATAGCCGGCCGAGGGGGTCGGCAGCTGCGGCACCCACTGGTTCGGGTCGGCGGCGTTGGCGGCGGTGTTTGGCGGGGTGCCGTTGGTGGCGTTCTTGCCGGGGCTCTTGAGCGCGAGCTCGGTGTTCTTCACGGTCGGCTGATAGGCGATGCCGTTGGCGGCATTCATCACGCTCGCGACGATCAGCGAGGAGTGGTTGGTCGAGCCCGGCGCGATCGAGGTGTAGTCCGGGCTCAGATAGCCGATCGCGGAGGACAGCGAGAGCAGTTCGGCCTGCACGCCGCCGCTGCCGGTTTCGGCGATGAAGTTCGCCGGCGGCGTGCTGTTGGGGAACTCCGACGCGAACAGCAGCTGCGGGGTGAAGGTGATGCTGGAGTTGCTGCTGTTGCAGACGAAGCTCAGGTGCTGGGTGGTGAGGTAGCTGGTGCCGCTGCCTTCGGCGCGATAGACCACCGTGATGGTGCCCGGCGCGGCCTTGGCGTCGACCTGGCTCCAGTCGGTGAGCTTGCCCGAGAAGATGCCGCACAGCTGATCATCGGTCAGGACCAGCTTCGAGCCGCTGGTGATCTTGCTGTTCTTGAACGGGATGGTGATCGGGGTGCCGAAGGTCGGCAGCTGGATCAGCGGGCCGTCCTGAACCGAGAGACCGGTGGTGTTGTAGGCGGTCACCGACGCGGCGGCGAGCACGCTGTCGCTGGCGCCGATATCGACCGGAACCGGGGTGGAGCAGGTGACCCGGCCGCCGAAGGTGCAGTCATTGTTCAGGAAGCCGGCCTGGCCGCCGCCCGAGCCCACTTCGGCGTAGGGAGCGAACACATAGGACGGGTTGGCCGTCTGGAACAGACCATACAGCACGCCATAGGTCGGGCCGGCCAGGGTCGAGCCGCCGGAGACGAGGGTGGTGGTCTGCGCCATGGCGCCCGAGGCGCCGGCGGCGATGGCAATGGCGGAGGCGGCGCCGAGCAGCGCCCGCCCGAAGGTTGCGGTCATTGGGTTAGTCCTTTCCCGGTGTGACGACCAGGCCTGACCCGGCCTGGATGGGCGCTGTCTACGCGGATCGTGTGACAGTAGCGTGTCGGTCAGGCGAAACATTGATTGCGATTTCTCATTACCGGAGACGTTCCGGTGCGATGAGATATTGATCTCAATTCGTGACTTATTTTCGCGCACTGTCATCAATCCTTAACCAATCTGTAAGAATTCCGCGCGCGCCAGCGCCGCCCCGGCTGGTCCATTCCGAGCTGGCCGCGATCAGAGCGGCGGATGGTCCGTGGACAGAGGCAAGGGGGAGACGCCACCCCCGGCCGCCTGCCGGAGCGGGGCGGTCCGGACGCAAAAGTCGTCGGCACAACAAACAAAAGAGCACGAACATGCCGGGGTACGACGGGTTGGAAAGACCGCCGGAGGCCATTGCGTGGCGCCGGGGGGTGGCTTTCTGGTCGCGGACTCCGGACCGCAGGATGGGTTGGCAGTGGTGGCTCGCGTGACAGCGGCTGGGTCGGGAATCGGGCATGGCTGGGTCGGGGCCTGGCTGGTGCTGTCCGGCCTCACCGCACCGTTCGCAGCCATTGCCGCGCCGAATCCGCCCGCCGCCACACCGGCTGCTTCCGCTCCCCCGGCCCCGGTGCAGCATTTCGACCTGCTCGAGATCCAGGTGGTCGGCAACACGGTGCTGAGCGAGCGCGAGATCGAGGCGGCGGTCTATCCGTTTCTAGGCCCCGGCAAATCCGCCGCCGATGTCGACCGCGCCCGCGCCGCGCTCGAGGCGCTGTATGCCGCCAAGGGCTATCCCACCGTCTCGGCCGAGATCCCGCTGCAGCATGCGAGCAGCGGGGTGGTGGTGGTGCGGGTGGTGGAACGTCCGGTCGGGCGGGTGCGGGTGACCGGCGCGCGCTATTTCGATCCGCAGGCCGTGCGCGAGGGCGCGCCGGCGCTGGCGCCGGGGACGGTGCCCAACATGCCGGCGGTGCAGCAGAACATCATCGCGCTGAACCAGCTTCCCGACCGCACCGTGACCCCGGCGCTGCGGGCGGGCAAGACGCCGGACACGGTGGATGTCGATCTGCAGGTGCAGGACAAGCCGCCGCTGCATGCCTCGCTCGAGCTCAACAACCAGCAGAGCCAGTCGACCACGCCGCTGCGGCTGCAGGGCACGGTGAGCTACGACAATCTGTGGCAGCGCGGCGACAGCGCCAGCCTGTCCTTCCAGGTGGCGCCCGAGCATCCGGCCGACGCGCAGGTGATCTCCGGCAGCTATCTGTACCATATCCCCGACAGCAAGCTCTCGCTGCTCGCCTCCTATGTCGATTCCAACAGCAAGGTCACCACGCTCGGCAGCACCAACGTGGTGGGCAAGGGCCAGATCGCCGGGTTCCGGCTGGTGCTGCCGCTCGGCATCGGCGAGGGGTTCGTGCATTCGCTGAGCGCCGGGCTCGACTACAAGGATCTGACCGAGAATGTCGGTTTCGGCGGCGCCACCAGCGCGACGCCGGTGATCTACGTGCCGTTCACCCTGTCCTACCAGGCGAGCTGGACCGGCAGCGAGGCGCAGACCGATCTGCTGGCGAGCCTGGTCGCGGCCTCCCGCGTGGTGGGCAGCAGCGTCGCCGATTACGACGCGCGGCGCTACGACGCCCGGCCGGACTGGGCCTATCTGCGCGCCGATGTCTCGCGCACCCAGAACTTCCCCCACGACGTCCAGGCCTGGGCGCATGTGACCGCGCAGGCGACGCCGGACCCGCTGGTCAGCAGCGAACAGCTGAGCCTGGGCGGGGTCAACACGGTGCGCGGCTATCTGGAGAGCGAGGCGCTGGGCGATTACGGCGCGGCGCTGCAGGCCGAGCTGCGCAGCCCCTCGATCGACCAGATGATCGGCGGGCCGGTGAATTCGCTGCGCGTGCACGCCTTCTTCGATGCCGGTGTCGCCAGCATCCACAACCCCCTGCCCCAGCAGGTCAATTCCTACACGCTGAGCTCGGCCGGGGTCGGCGCACGGATCCGGGTCTACGACTATCTGAACGGCTCTCTCGAAGACGCCGTCGTGCTGAGCCCGGGCCCGGTGACGCGCTCGGGGACCAATCGCGTGCTGTTCCGCCTGTACGGGGATTTCTGAATGATCATGCGAAACCCTGCGACGCTGCGCGCCAGGCTGGCCGCGCTGCTGTCCTGCCTGGTGCTGCTGGTGCTGATCCAGCCGCTGCTGAGCGCGCCGGCGCGCGCCTGGTGGAACAGCGACTGGTCGTATCGGATGAAGATCACCGCCGATGCCGGCCCCAAGGGCGCCAACGTCACCGATCCGATCGGGCGGACCCAGATCCTGCTGCGGCTGCATTCGGGCAATTTCAATTTCGCCACCGCCAAGGACGACGGCACCGATCTGCGCTTCGTCGCTGGCGATGACCGCACGCCGCTGCACTATCATATCGAGAAATACGACGGTCTGGTCGATCAGGTGGGCCTGGTGTGGATCGACATCCCCGATCTCGCGCCCGGCGCGGCGACCTCATTCTACGCGTACTGGGGCAACAAGAACGCCAATGACGGCGGCGACAGCCACGCCACCTATGATGCCGACCGGCTGCTGGTCTATCATTTCGGCGAAGAGAACGGCCTGCCGCGCGATGCCACCGGCTATGCCAACAACGCGCTGACCGGCGGCAAGCGCAACGAAGGCGGCATGGTGGGCTTCGGCCTGCAGCTCGACGGTACGGCGCCGGTGCATCTGCCGGCCTCGCCCACGCTCGCCTTGCCGGCGGCGCAGCCGATGACCTTCTCGCTGTGGATCAAGCCCAACGACGATGCCCGGACCGCGGTGATCTACCAGCAGCGTGAGGGCAGCAAGGCGTTCACCATCGGTCTCGACAACGGCGTGGCCTATGCGCAGGTGGAGACCGACGCAGGGGTGCAGCGGACCAGCGCCGGGACGGCGATCGAGGCGGGCGGCTGGCATCTGCTGAGCGTCACCGCTTCGGACAAGATCATCGTCTATGTCGATGGCGAAAAGCGCGGCGAGGTTGCGGCCACGCTGCCGGCGCTGGCCGGGCAGGCGTTGCTGGGCGGATCGGTGGCCCCGGCCGCCGTGC
>DAICZL010000479.1 GCA_027311165.1 bacterium | reverse complement strand
GCCCCCCGTGGGAGTCCAGAGGGCAAACTCCGCATCACCCGGCATCACTCCACGTAGCGCACCCGGTCCGAGCGCAGCAGCGGCTCGATCGCCTCGAACTGGGTCAGGCCGGCGGCGATGCGCGCCTGCAGCGCCGCCTCGGCCTGCAGCACCTGGTCCAGCCGCGCCAGCACCTGCTCCGCTCGCGCCCGCGGCACCACCACCACGCCATCGACATCGCCCAGCACGACATCGCCGGGCTCGACCGCGACGCCGCCCACGACAATGGGAAAGCCGACGCGCCCCGGGCCGCTCTTGTTGCAGGAATTGGGGGTGACGCCGGCCGCGAACATCGGCAGGCCCACCGCGATCAGGCCCGGCGTGTCACGCACCACGCCGTCGGTCACCATCGCCACCACGCCGCGGTTGCGCGCCATCGCCGCGACGTTGTCGCCGACGATCGCGGCCCCCATGAACCCTTCCGCGGCGGCGATGATCACGTCGCCCTTTCCGGCCAGGCTGAGTGCGCCCAGGATCGCGAGATTGTCCGACGGGCCGGTTTCGCAGGTGACCGCGGTGCCGACGAAAGCCGCCTGCGCGCGGTCCACCGGCTTCACCGCCCGGTCGAGCGCGCCGCGCCCGTCCATCGCATCGACCAGATGGCCAGTCTGCATGTTTGCGAAACGCGCCACGAGCGCGGCCGGCGTGCGCTCGAACTGGCGGCGGATGGTCAGCAGCGGCGGTTCCTCGATCATCCTGTGTCCTTTCCTGGTATCGGCGCGAACGAAGCCCGGCGGCACTGCCCCATGGGCACTGGGACAGACCCAGGCCAAGGGACTAAGCCCCTCATCTGCCTTTGGGGAAACCCGCGAGCGACCTGAGGTCCCTGGATCCGCTTTCGTTGCGGAGTGCTCCCACCGGATGCCCCGTCACGATGGACCATGGCAGCAGTGCCCTGGCCCTTCTTCAGAAATCGAACTCTCCGATATTTGCCTTGGTGAACACGAACGGCGAGCCCAGCAGGATCTCGCTGCCGTTCACCACCCGCAACATGCCGAGCTTGCCGGCGGAAACCTCGGTCGCGCCCGGCTTCAGCTTGCCGTCCACCACCGCGCGCATCACGTAGACCGCGGCGTAGCCGAGATCGACCGGGTTCCACAGCACCACCGACTTCACGCAGCCCGAATTGACATAAGGCCGCATCCCGTTCGGCGTCGCCAGGCCCACCACCGCCACCTTGCCGCATAGTTTCGCCTGGGTCACCGCCTCGGCCGAGGCCGGTGTTGCGACCGAGGTCATGCCGAACAGACCGGCCAGCTTCTCGCCATGCTTGTTGATCAGCGCGGTCGCCTGGTTGAAGGACAGGTTGTTGTCCTCCTGCGCCTCCACCGTCTCCAGCCAGTGCAGTTTCGGATGGCATTGCTGGGCATAGGCCCACATCTCGGAGATCCAGCGCGCCTGGTTGGGCGTGGTGAAGGTGCTGGTGACGATGGCGAAGGCTTTGTCCTCGCCCACCTCCCTGGCCATGTTGTCCACCATGGACTTGGCGATGCCGTTGAACTCGGCCTGGTTCACGAACCACTCGCGCGCATCGGGCGTGCTGTTGGCGTCGTAGCCGACGACATGGATGCCCTTGGACAGCGCCTTCTTCAGCACCGGGGCGATCGCGACGGGATCGTTGGCGGCGAACAGCACGCCATCGATCCCCTTGGTCACGGCATTGTCGATGAAGCGGATCTGCTCGTCGATCTTGGCCTCGGTCGGCCCGTCGGTGGTCGCGGTGACGTTGCCCAGTTCATGGGCGGCAAGCTGGATACCCTTGCTGGTGGCGTTGAAATAGCCGATGCCGATCAGCTTCGGCACGTCGATCAGGGTGATCGGCTTGCCCGCCTTGTCGGGCGGATTGACCGCCTTGCCCCCGTCATAGGGCTTGGCCACGGCCGCGCCGGCGGCACCGTCGCAGGCCAGCGGATGCACCGGCAGTTCGTCCGCGCCGTCCCAGCGGTCAGCGGCCATCGCCTGGCCGGCACAGAAAGCCAGGCCCAGCGCCAGCGTCATTGTGCGGATCATGGTTCTTGTCTCCTCCCTCGATCTAGCCTGCGCCATGCCCGGGCGTTCGGGTCGGCTCCACTCAGCGCGCCCGCCAGCCCCGCAGCTGCACGAGATTGGTGAACAGCACCGAGGCGATCAGCACCGCGCCGATCACCACGATGGTCGCGTCGCCCTTCACCCCGGTCAGCGCCAGGCCGTTCTTCAGCAGCTGGATCAGCACCACGCCCAGGACCGTGCCGGGGATGGTGCCGATGCCGCCGCAGATGCTCGCCCCCCCCATCACCACGGCGGCGATCGCATCCAGCTCCACCCCCATGCCCATGTCGGACCGGGTGGTGCCGACGCGCGAGACGAACACCCAGGCGGCCAGTCCGGCGCTGAGCCCGGACAGGGTATAGACCAGCAGCTTCACCCGGTCGGCGGGAATGGCCGAAAACCGCACCGCGACCTCGTTATACCCGATGGCATGGACAGAGCGGCCGAAGCCGGTGCGCGCCAGCAGCACCCAGCAGAACACCGCCATCGCCAGCAGCAGCCAGAGCTGGCTCGGCACGCCGGCCACCTCGCCCTGGCCCAGCGTCGCGAACCAGTCCGGATAGCCGCGCACCGAATGCGCCGCGCTGATCCCCTCCGCGAGGCCCCGATAGAAGGCGAGCGTAGTCAGGGTCATGATCAGCGGAGGCACCCGCATCCGGGTGATGAACCAGCCATTGACGAAGCCGGCGGCGGCACCGCTGAGCAGTGCCACGCCGATCGCCGCCTCCAGCGGCAGGCCGAGCTTCTTCCAGCTCACCCCCAGCAGGATCGCCGCCAGGCCGAGGGTGGAGCCGACCGACAGGTCGATCCCGCCGGTGACGATCACCAGGGTCATCGGCAGCGCGATCAGCGCCACCTCGGTCATCAGCCGGCCCTGATTCAGCAGGTTCTCCGCGGTCAGATAGCGATCGCTCAGATGGCCCAGCACCACCAGCGCCAGCACCAGGATCACGCCCAGCACCGCTTCCTGGCGCAGCGCCAGGCGCCGCATCGTCGCGGCCAGTCGCGCGGGCAAACCGCCGGCCAGCCGCGCGGGCAAACCGCCGGCCAGCCGCGCGGGCAAACCGCCGGCCAGCCGCGCGAGCCAACCGCCGGCCAGCCGCGCGGGCCAACCGCCAGGCGCGTCGCCACCGCCCCCCTCGCTCATGCCCCCTCGCTCACGGGAGCGTGCCGCGCCGGCGGCGGCGGGACAGATCGGCCAGCACGGTCAGCAGGATCAGCACGCCCTGCACCGCGCGGAACCAGTACGGCGAGAGATCGACGAAGATCAGCGCCGAGCCGATCGCCGCGATCAGCACCGCCGCCAGGGTGGCGCCCAGCACGGTGCCCGCGCCTCCCAGGATGCTCACCCCGCCCACCACGGCGGCGGTGATGATGGTCAGTTCCAGATTGGCCGGCACGCTCGACTGGATCACCGACAGCTGGGTGGCGTACAGCACCGCGGCGATGCCGACGAACAGGCCGTGCACGGCGAACACCAGCACCGTGGTGCGCCGGCGCGAAATGCCGGACAGCTCGGCCGCCTCGGCGTTGCCGCCCACCGCGTAGAAGCTGCGCCCGGTCGCGGAATAGCGCATCCAGGCAGCGGCGGCGGCGGTCAGCAGCAGCATGCACAGCACCGGCATCTTCACCCCGAGCGGCGCGGTCTGGGCGATCTGATAGCCCCGCGGCAGATCGCTGATCCAGGCCCCGCCGGTCACGCTGATCAGCCCGCCCTTGAGGATGCTGAGCATGCCCAGCGTTAGCACGATCGCCGGGATGCGCAGAAAGGCGATCATCGCCCCCATCGCCGTGGTGATCAGCACCCCCAGCAGGATGGGCAGCAGCCAGCACAGCGGGATCGGCAGCCCGGCCACCGCGAGCGTGCCGCTGAGCGTCGCCAGCACGCCGATCAGCGAGCCTACCGAGATGTCGATATGGCCGCAGATGATCACCATCGACATGCCGATCGCCGCGACCGCGACATAGGCGTTGCCGAGCAGGATGCTCTGCAGATTGCGCTCGGCCAGGAAGCGCGGGTTGATCGCGCCCACCACCGCGCCCAGCAGCAGGATCGCCAGCAGCAGCATCCCCTCCTGCGAGGCGAGCAGGCGGGCGATCCGGGCGAGCCCCGGCCGGCGCGCGACCGTCCCCCCGCCCGCGCCGGAGGGGCCGCGCAATGCCATCACGCCGCCGCCGGCGCCGGCGCGCCCATCATCGCCGCGGCGAGGTCCTGCTGGCTGGTCCCGGCGCGGTCGAAGCCGGCGACGATGCGGCCTTCGCGCATCACCAGGATGCGGTCGCTCATGCCCAGGATCTCGGGCAGCTCGCTCGAGATCATCAGGATGGCGAGACCACCGGAAGCGAGTTCGCTGATCAGCCGGTGCATCTCGGCCTTGGCGCCGACATCCACCCCGCGCGTCGGCTCGTCCAGGATCAGCACGCGGGGCCTTGTGGCGAGCCATTTGGCGATCACCACCTTCTGCTGGTTGCCGCCCGACAGCTTGCCCACCACCTGGCCCGGGCCGCGGGCACGGATGGCGAAGCGGCGGATCGCCTCGCGGGCCAGCGCGCGCTCGGCGCCGCGGCGCAGGAAGGGGCCGCGCGAGAGTGCGCGCAGCATCGTCAGCGAAAGATTCTCGGCGATGTCCATCGCCCGCACCAGGCCCTGGGTGGCCCGGTCCTCCGGCACATAGGCGATGCCGAGTGCCCTGGCCGCGCCCGGGTTCGCGATGCGCACGATCCTGCCGTCCAGCCGGATCTCGCCGCTCTCGGCCGGGGTGATGCCGAACAGCGTCTGCGCGAGCTCGCTGCGTCCCGAGCCTACCAGCCCGGCCAGGCCGAGAATCTCGCCGGCGCGCAGGGTGAAGCCGATCGACCGGGTCTGCCGCCCGCGCACCAGATCGCGCACCTGCAGCACCGGCGCGCCGATCCGCGCCGGCAGCTTGGGAAATAGCTGCTCGATCCGCCGCCCCACCATCATACCGATCAGCCGGTCGCGATCGGCCTCGGCGATCGGCAGGGTCGCGACATGGGCGCCATCTCGGAACACGCTGACGCGGTCGGCGAGGGCGAAGATCTCGTCCATCCGGTGGCTGATATAGACCACGCCGACACCGCGGGCGCGCAGCCGCCGCACGATCTGAAACAGCCGCTGCACATCGCGTTCGGCCAGCGCCGCGGTCGGCTCGTCCATCACCAGCACCCGGGCGCGGCGCGAGAGGGCGCGGGCGATCTCCACGATCTGGCGCCGGCCGACCGAAAGGCCGCCCACCGGGGCGGTCACGTCGAGATCGGCACTGTCGAGTTCCTCGAGCAGACCGCGGGCGCGCGCCTGCAGCGCCGGCCAGTCGATCACCCCGAAGCGGCGGCGGGGGGCATGGCCGAGGAAGATGTTCTCGGCAACGCTGAGCTCGGGGAACAGCAGCAATTCCTGGTAGATGGTGGCGATGCCGGCGCGCAGCGCGGCCAGCGGGGTCGGGAAGCGCACCGGCGCGCCGTCCAGCCGCATCTCGCCCGCGTCGGGCTGGTGTACCCCGGCCATGATCTTGATCAGCGTCGACTTACCGGCGCCGTTCTCGCCCAGCAGGGCGTGCACCTCGCCGGCGCGGACGTCGAACCGCACCTGCTGCAGCGCCTGCACCCCGGGGAAGGCCTTGCTGATGCCCGACAGCGCCAGGACCGGCCGATCGCTCATGGCGTTCCCGCGCGGCCTGCCCGGCGGCCCCATGTTGGGCGACGCGCACGGATCACTTTCACCGCGCTGCGCCCACGGATCACTTTCACCGCGCTGCGCGCACGAATCACTTTCACCGCGCTGCGCGCGAGGATCACTTTCACCGCGCCGCGCGCGAGGATCACCTTCACCGCGCCGCGCGCGAGGATCATCCGGTTTCGTTCCCGCCCTGCAGGGTCTTGCCGCCCCCCGCAATCTGCGCAGTGCCGGCAACTGCGTCAATCACGACCATCCCGCAATATCCGCAGGCGCGAAATCGCCCTAGTCTGACAGGGGGTGAGCGGCAGCAGAGCAGAGGTGGCAGAATGGATCAGGACCCGACGCAGGCCCAGGAAACACTGCTGGCCGAAGTGCTCGACCGCTTCGCCACCACCCCGGATCCCAGGCTGCGCCAGTTGCTGCTGGCGCTGATCCGCCATTTGCACGAGTTCGTACGAGAGAGCCGGCCGACCTGGCAGGAATGGGAGGCGGCGATGGCCTTCTGCGCCCGCGCCGCCGCGGTGACCGGCCCGGGGCGCAACGAGTTCATCGCCCTGTCGGATGCTGTCGGCCTGACCATGCAGGTGCTGGCCAGTTCCCAGCCCAAGCCGCCGGGAGCGACCATCCCGACACTGATCGGGCCGTTCCACCTGGCGAATGCGCCCTGGTTCCCCAACGGCGCCGACATCGCCGGCGCCGCCCAGGGCGAGCGGCTGCATGTCAGCGGCCGGGTGCTGGACATCGCAGGCGAACCGGTCGCCGGAGCCATCCTGAGTGTCTGGCATTCCGACGAGCGCGGCCTGTACGACGTTCAGGACGACCCGGCCGCCAAGGGCCTGTGGGCCCGCGGCCGGCTGCGAAGCACACAGGACGGTGGCTTCGCGTTCTGGACGGTGATGCCGGCGGCCTATCCGGCGCCGATGGATGCCGCGCTCGGCGATCTGATCGGCAGCACCACGCGTATGCACTGGCGCCCCGCGCATCTGCATGTCGCGATCGAGGCACCCGAAAACCAGACGGCAGAGACGGAGCTGGAGGGCCTGACCACCCATGTCTTCGTGCGCGGCAGCCCCTATCTGGACCAGGATTTCGCCTTCGGCGTGCGCCCCGGCCTGGTCGCCGACTTCACCCTCCAGCCGCCGGGCATCGCACCGGACGGGCGGGTGATGGCGGAGCCCTATCGAACGCTCACCTTCGACTTCGTGCTGACCCGAAAACGGCAGGCGGGCAGCCCCTTCCCATGACGCGAGAGGGAGCGGCGAGCAAAGGCGGATGGAAAGACCGGCTCCCGCCCGCAGGGCCGATCAGGGCACGCCGCAGACGCCCTGGCCCCGGCGCCCCCCTTCACCGGGAGCTGCTCCCCGGAGAACCCCGGGTTCAGGGAACGCCAGCGCCTGGCGGATCCCAACAGCCCATGCGGGCGGAGCCCCGAGCCTGTTTCAATCGGTCCCGGCCGGCGGGCGTTCCGCGAATCCCGGCCAGCGCGCGCTCCGCTTGTCCCTATTCCGCATAGGACGGGTCGGTCGCGTCCAGCAGCAGCTTGAGCTCGGCGAAATGGGCGAACGGCGCGTCCTGGTAGTCTTCCCAGTCCCGCGCGGTGCGTTCGGCCAGGGCGGCCGGCATCACGTTCAACGGCCGGCCGGTGCCATAGGCCAGCACCAGGGTCTGGCAGGCACGCTCCAGGTAATAGAGATCATCGAAAGCCTCGGCGACGCTGTCGGCCACCACCAGCACTCCGTGATTGCCCATCATCAGCCGCCGACGTTCACCCAGCACACCGGCCAGCCGATCGCCCTCCGCAAGGTCGTCGGCGATGCCGCCATAGGCGAGATCGATCGCCACCCGTTCGAAATAGCGCGCCGTGTTCTGGTCCACCGGCAAAATCGCCGGGTCGGCCAGCGCCGCGATCGCGGTCGCATGGGGCGGGTGCACATGCAGTACGCAACGAGCCTGCGGCAGCCTCGCATGCAGGCTGGCATGGATCGACCAGGCCGAGGCATCCGGCGCGCCCGGACGCTGCATCGTCGCCTGGTCATCGGCATCGAGCAACAGCAGGTCGCTCGCCCGGATACGTGCGAAATGCCGCCATTTCGGGTTCATCAGGAAGCGCCGGCCATCGCTGGACACGGCAAGACTGAAATGATTGGCCACGGCCTCGTGCCAGCCGAACCGAGCGGCCAGCCGGAAGGCGGCGGCCAGATCGACGCGCAGGCGCTGCTCGTCGGTATCAGGCTTCAGGCGCGTGACGCTGGACATGCCGGACCTCCCGCGGGGGCTGATGGACCCAGGATAGCAGGATGGGGGGCGAGATCGAGAGCGCGCCGCAAAGGCGGCTCTCCCTGAACCCGCACTCTCAGCAAGCGCATCCCCCCCGCGCAACCCATCCGCGCAACCCATCCGAAGCCCCGGCCCAGGCCGGAGTGCACAAGGCCGAGCCCTCTGGCCTTGCCCCGATCTCGTCGGGGGGGACGGCACGGCGGCTCACAGGCTCAGCATCTGGCAGGCTCGCGCGGCCTCCAGGAAGGTCGCCACCCCGGCGAGCTCCACGCCGGGCCACAGCGCCGCCATGGGGATATCGCCGGCGCGCAGTCCCGCCTCGCAGGCGATCAGCCGCACCCCCAGTTCCCGCGCCGCCTCGCGCAGTTCCTCCAGCCCGGCCACGCCGCGCATCCGCACCCGCCCATCGCGCCCGGCATCCTCCAGCCCCGACCAGTCGGCGCACAGCGCGTGGCAGCCGCCATTGGTGGCGAACAGCACCACCTTCCGCCCGAGCGCCGCGGCACCGCTGGCCAGCACGAAGGCGTAATGCGCCCGCTCATGGCTGCCCGAAATCAGCAGCAGGGCGAGCCCGGCGGGCGTCTCAGGCGGCACAGGCCGCGCCCGGCATCGCAGCGTGGCCAGCCAGGTCGCGGATGGCGGGCGCGGGGCCGCAGAGCGGACAGGCCGGATCGCGATGCAGCCGCACGGTGCGGAAGCGGGTCGCCAGCGCGTCCCAGATCAGCAGTCGCCCCGACAGGCTCTCGCCCAGGCCCAGGATCTCCTTCAGCACCTCGGTCGCCTGCAGCGTGCCCATCACGCCGGTGACCGCGCCCAGCACCCCGGCCTCGCCGCAGCTCGGCACCAGGCCCTCGGGCGGGGGTTCGGGATACAGGCAGCGATAGCAGGGCCCCGCCGGGTCGGCGTGCGGGCGGAACACCGACAACTGGCCCTCGAAGCGCAGCACCGCCGCCGACACCAGGGTGCGGCGGGCCAGCACCGCGGCATCGGCCACCAGGAAACGGGTCGGGAAATTATCGCTGCCGTCGCAGATGATGTCGTAGGCCGCGAACAGGCCCAGCGCGTTCTCCGCGGTCAGCCGCACCGGATGGGTCTCGACGGTCACCAGGGGGTTGAGCGCGGCGGCGGCGGAGGCGGCCGAGACGGCCTTGCCCTGGCCCAGCCGGTCGGTGCTGTGGGCCACCTGGCGCTGAAGGTTGGACAGTTCCACCACGTCGTCGTCGACCACGCCGATCGCACCGACGCCGGCAGCGGCCAGATACAGCAGCAGCGGGCTGCCCAGCCCGCCGGCGCCCACCACCAGCACCCGCGCCGCGCGAAGCTTCGCCTGACCGGTGCCGCCGACCTCCCGCAGCAGGATGTGGCGGGAGTAGCGGTGGATCTCGTCTTCGGAAAAATCGCTCATCATCACCTGCAGGATATGGGGATGGCGGGGTGCGGGAAAACCGGCCATGCTGGTGCGGTCGAGAGAGCATGCAGGAGGGCGGGATGAAGGTGGCGGCATGCGCGGCGGCTGGTCTGCTGGCCCTGGCGCTGGCACCCGGATCGGGGCGGGCGGAAGACGTGAGCGTCCCGCTCACCACCACGCGCGATCTGATTGCGCTTTGCACCGCCGGCAAGGATGATCCCAACGCGATCGCCAAGCTCAATCTGTGCCATGGCTTCGCCGAAGGCGCCGTGGCGGTGGAGCTGGAGCGTGACCAGGCCAGCCGTGGTGCCCGGCTGTTCTGCCTCCCCTCGCCGCCGCCGGCGCGCAGCGCCGCCCTGGCCGAGTTCGTCACCTGGGCCAAGGCCGTTCCGGGGCGGGTCGAGACGCGGCCGGCCGGTGGGCTGTTAGGCTATCTGGTCGACCGCTACCCCTGCGCCAAGCCGGTGAAGAAGTGAGGGAGGGTGCCATGCGCAGACCGATCATCGCGATCCTCGCCGCCGTCTCGCTGGGCCTGGCCGGCTGCTCCGGGATGAGCCCCACCGAACAGCGTGCATTGTCCGGCACCGCGATCGGTGGCGGCGCCGGGGCGCTGCTGGGCGCGATCGGCGGCAATGCCGGGCTGGGGCTCGCCGCAGGCGCGGCCGCGGGCCTGGCGGGCGGGCTGATCTACGACAGCGTCAAGCAGAACGAGGCGCAGTCCTACCGCAGCGGCTATGCCGCCGGGGCGAACCGGCAGCCGCCGGCACCGCCGCAGTAAAGGGACGGCCGGGCGCTCCGCCCCTGGTCCAGGCTGAGGGCAGCGCCCCCCAGGCTGGTGGGGGCAGCGCCAACCAGACCCACCCCCGGTGTCCCACCGCATTGGGCCCACCCAGCCTGGGCCCACACCGCCCTGGGAGGAGGGCGTGGGGCGTATTCCGCAGCCGTCCGGGACCTTTTCAGCCGGCGCCAAGCTCGGCGCGCAACCCCGCGCGCAGGCGGTCCATCGCCCGTTCCATCCGTTCCGGCGCCTGGGCGAAGCAAAGTCGCAGATGCCCCTCGCCGGCCGGCCCGAACGCCACTCCCGGCGCGACGGCCACCCCATGGTTCACCACCAGGCGCTTGGCCAGACCCAGGCTGTCGGTCAGCCCGTCGATGCCGATGAAGGCGTAGAACGCCGCGTCCGGCGGGGCGTAGCGGACGAAATTCAGGCCCGCCAGCGCCGCCCCGGCCAGGTCCCGCCCGCGTGCGCAATGGGCGCGGAAGCCGGCGGCGAAGCCGGTATCCGCCAGCGCCGCCAGCCCGCCCGCCTGGGCGAACGGCGCCACCCCGGAATGCGTCACCTCGACGATATCGGCGATGGTCTCGGCGGCCGCCTCGGGCAGCACCATCCAGCCCAGCCGCCAGCCGGTCATCGCCCAGGTCTTGGAGAAGCTGTTGCAGACGATCACCCGATCCTCGGGACCGGCGAGGTCGAGCAGCGACGGCGCCGCCTTGCCGCCGTCATAGACCAGGGTGGAATACACCTCATCGGAGATCAGCCACACGCCATGCCGGCGGCAGAGATCGAGGATCGCGGCCAGTTCGTCCAGGCTCGCGGTCCAGCCGGTCGGGTTGTTGGGGGAGTTCAGGATGAACGCCGCGGCACCCGGCAGCAGCCCGGCCAGCCGGTCCAGATCCATCCGGAAGCGCCCGTCCGGCAGCGGGTCGAGCGGCAGGTCCTCGACCACCGCCCCGCGCAGCCGGGCGGCGTTGCCGCAATTCGGCCAGGCCGGGCTGTGCAGCACCACGCGCTGGCCGGCGCGCACGGTGGCAGCCAGCGCGATGCCGATCGCGGCCATCCCCGAGGCGGTGACCTGGATGCGCGACACCGCGACCGGCCGCGCGTGCTGGGCGCCGAGATACGCGGCGAGCGCCGCGCGCAGGGCGGGGATGCCGCGCACGTCCGGATAGGTGGTCTGGCCGGCATCGATCGCCGCCACCAGCGCATCACGCGCGGCGAGCGGGCTGGGCTGATCGGATTCTCCGAAAGCGAGGATCTCCACGCCAGGAGTGGCGAAAGCGAGACGCCCTACTTCGACGATGCGCGAGCCGGGGATGCGGACCAGATTCATGGCGCGGGTTAGAGCATGCCAGCCGCGGAAACAGAAGCCGGCGCGGCACGAGCCGGGGGCCTGGGCCTGGGCCTGGGCCTGGGCCATTGCTGCCTGACGGGGATGGAAATGGCCAAAGGTCTCCGCCCTTTGCACTTTCATCGGGACCTCGCCCCTTTCGCGGGGGGCTTCCCAGGGAATGCGGGGACGACCTCAGGTCCCTGACAGGTCCCAAGGGCCCCGGGAGCGGAGCCCTCCTCCGATCGGCTTGTGGCGCCTTTCGGGGGGACGACCGCTTTCCCTCCCGCAGCGCCGGTCAGACCCGCCCGCACAGGCGCAGTGCCGCCATCCAGCAGGCATCGCGCGGCAGTGCCAGCACTTCCCGCCCCACGGCGTAGCAGCGCAGCCAGACCCCGCCGCCGGCGGGCGGGGCCGGCAGCACCGGCCGGGACACAAGCCCGGCCAGGCGCAGCAGCAGCAGGCAGCGCGGCAGATGATAGCTGCTGGTCGCGGCGAAGACCGCGCCTCGATGGCCGTGCCGGGCCAGCAGATGCCGCACCGCCCGCACCGAAAAAAGCGTCGTCCGACCCGTCGGTTCCTCCACGATCCGCTCCGGCGCGACCCCTGCGCCGGTCAGCAGCGCCGCCATCACCTCCGCCTCTGCCGGTCCGTACCGGCCGATCCCGCCGGTCGGCACGAAGACCGGCGGCGGCGCGAGCCTGGCGGCAAAATCCAAGGCCGCCAGCACCCGCGCGCGGAGTGCCGGGCTGGGGGCGCCGTCAGGGCGGACGGCCGCGCCGAAGATGACGATTACCGCCGGGGACGCGGGGTTCACTTCCCGGACAGGCCGGACCCGCACCCGGTCGGTCTCCTCGACGGGCGGCAGCCAGGCGCTGGTGCAGCCCGGCCAGCACCAGCCCATCCGTCAGACCCGGGGACAGGGCGTGCAGCCATGCGGCCATCTCGGCCAGCGCGAATGCGCCGGACTGGTGACCCGCGGCGCCATCGCCCACCCCACCGACCGAGATCGGGGCAGTTCACGAACCCATCCTCATCGCCGGGGCGCCGCGCGCCAGGAGAGGCTGCGGCCCAGGACCGGAGACGGAAACCCTGTTCCGGCGCGGACATCATGGCGCAGGCTGCGCCAGGAGACGGTCGTCCAGCATGGCAGCGAAATCGGCAGGGTCGGGCAGACCCGCGAACATCCGCCTGGTCGGGCGGACCAGCGGGGCGCCTTCGGTCCACCACAGACCAGCCGTTCCCAGGGTCGAGAAACTCCGGGCCAGCGGCGCCTCACCGCTCGGGACGTGAGACATGGGGAGCGGGTTCTTCGGCGTCCGGTCGGGCGAGGCATCGTCCGGCGGCGCCTGGCGCGACGGGTCAGGGGCGGGTTCGGCCGGGGCCGGCTGGTCGAGCAGCGCCCGCACTCCGTCCGGGTCCAGATCACGGTCCAGCGCCGCCCGCCCGGCCGCCTCCGCCCTTGCCAGCCAGTCGGCACCATCCCCGGCCAGCAGGCCAAGCTCCGGCGCAAGACGGGCGAAGCTCAGCGGATAGGGACGGCCGACGCGATCGACGCTGGGCAGGAACAGGCCGAGCGCGGCCTCTGGCCCGCATTGCCCCGCCGGCAGCGCAAAGCACCAGACCGGCGCGCTGAACCAGGCCTGGGTCCAGCCTGCTCCCAGCCGGTCGCGGGCCGCTGCCAGCGACGCCGCCATCCAGCGATCCCAGGGACCAAGAAAGCCTGGCTTGAGGCCGCTGCCCACGAAATCGCCGCGCGCCGGCAGCTTGCCGAAAAACCCCTGCGCCCGGCGCTGCGGATCACTTCGGGTCATGCACCTGGGCAGCGGCGGGTCGCCGGGACGCCGGGGGCGAACGGCCTGGCCACCGCACCGGCGTACACTGGGCAGGCCACCGGAAGCTCTCCCTGCCGGAGGCGCAGGCGGCGGCGAGGGGGGCGCCGCGTGCCGCGGCCGGCAGCCGGCGCGAAGCTGCCAGGGGTCAAGCCGCCGGCGAAAGCTCCGCCGCCGGCAGATGGCGGGTCGAGCGTGAGCCGCACCGCATCGGTGCTGGCCGCCTCCGGCCAGGTCATCGGCATCGCGGGCCACGGGCAGGAAGGATCGAGGCCACGCCACTGCTCCCGCCCTGTTCGAGCGTCATCCGCTGCGCGCTGTCATTCGGGACTGACCGGCGCGATCACTCCCCGGATCACGGACAGGCTGCGCGATCGGCAGGCCCGCGCCACGGACCCTCGGCGCCGGCCGGGCCGACGCCGGCACTCACACACCCCTGGACCACAACCGTGCCAGAGGGTCCGGGTCCTGTCCACATGCAGCCGGGCCGGGGATCAGAGACCGGTCATTCCCCCCGCCAGGGCGAACCGAAGGCCAATGGCCAGGCTGCTTTGGGCGAAGGATCGCGCCACACCGCACCGGCAGCGCCGCCGGCCGGGTCTGGCGGCGTGATCCCGGACGGGCGGCGGCACGGCACCCATGGCACGATGGGAGGCCCGCCGGCTGCTTTGACTCGGGCGGCCCCGGGTGATCAGATATCTCGTCGGCGGTGAGGGTCGCAGCCTCACCGGTACGGGGGGCCGGGGCTCGCAGGAGACGTGTTCCCCCTGCCTCCGAACCTGATCC
>DAICZL010000469.1 GCA_027311165.1 bacterium | reverse complement strand
GCTCGCCATAGGCGTGGTGGCGCTGTGGCTGTCGAGCGGCTTCTATCGCGTGCAGCCCGACGAGCAGGGCGTCGTACTGCGCTTCGGGGCTTTCGTGCGCACCACCCTGCCAGGCCTGAACTATCACCTCCCCTGGCCGGTCGAGAGCGTGCTGCGCCCGGCGGTGACCCGCATCAACCGTATCGAGATCGGCTATCGCTCGGCGGTGTCCGATGCGCGGCTGTCGGGTAGCGGCGATCAGCCGATGCGCGACGTGCCGGAGGAAAGCCTGATGCTGACCGGCGATGAAAACATCGTCGATATCGATTTCGCGGTGTTCTGGCGGGTGGCCGATGCCTCGCGCTACCTGTTCGACATCCGCGCCCCGCAGACCACCATCAAGTCGGTGGCCGAGAGCGTGATGCGCGAGGTGATCGCCCGCACCCCGATCCAGGAAGCGCTGACCAAGCAGCGCGCCCAGATCGAGGCCGACGTGCACCGGCTGACCCAGGCCACGCTCGACCAGTACGGCGCCGGGGTGGAGATCACCCAGGTGCAGCTGCAGAAGGTCGATCCGCCAGGTGCCGTGATCGACAGTTTCCGCGACGTGCAGCGCGCCACCACCGATGCCGAGCGGCTGCGCAACGAGGCCGAGTCCTACCGCAACGACATCATCCCCCGCGCCCGCGGCGAGGCCGCCCGGATCACCGCGGAGGCCGACGGCGCGCGCCAGGCGAGCATCGCCGAGGCGACCGGCCAGGCCCAGCGCTTCGACGCGGTTCTGAAGGCCTATCAGGCGGCCCGCGAGGTGACCTTGCAGCGCATGTATATCGAAACGATGCAGGACGTGCTGACCCACGCGCCCGCCCTGGTGGTGGACGAGAACATCCGCGGCCTGCTGCCGCTTTTGGCGCCGGGTGATGCCGATCGCCGCGGGCAGTCCCAGCCCGCGCCGCCCCAGCCGCCGGCCGCTGCTGGCAGCGCAGGTGCCAAATGAGGACCGCGGGGATCGGGTTGCTGGCCGGGGCGTTCGTGGTGCTGGTGCTGGTGCTGGCGCTCGCCTCGCTGTTCACCGTCGATCAGACCGAGCAGGTGCTGATCACCCAGTTCGGCCGGCCGGTGCGGGTGATCAACACCGCCGGGCTGCACGCCAAGCTGCCCTTCGTGCAGACCGTGATCAGCTTCGACCGGCGCCTGCTGAACCTGGAACTGCCGGGCGAGGAAGTGATCCTGGGCGATCAGCGCCGGCTGATCGTGGACAGTTTCACGATGTACCGGATATCCGACCCGCTGCGCTATTATCAGGCGGTCGGCTCGGCCGAGGATGCGATCATCGCGCGGCTCAACTCGATCGTCTCCTCCAGCCTGCGCCGGGTGCTGGGCAGCAACGCCCTGCTCGCGGTGCTGTCGGCCGATCGCGGCCGCATCATGGGCACCATCCGCGACCAGGTGAACGCCGAGATGGGCAGTTTCGGCGTGGCGATCGAGGACGTGCGCATCCGCCGCGCCGACCTGCCGGAAGAAAATACCCAGGCGATCCTGAGCCGGATGCAGTCCGAACGCGCCCGCGTCTCCCGCCAGCTGCGCGCCGAGGGCGCGGAGGCCAGCGCCCGCATCCGCGCCGATGCCGACCGCGATCGCACGGTGCTGCTGGCCGATGCCCGCGCCGCCGCCGACCGGCTGCGCGGCGAGGGCGAGCAGCAGGCCAGCACGATCTACGCCAAGGCGTTCGACCAGGATCCGGCCTTCTTCCGCGCCTGGCGCACCATGGCGGCCTATCGCGACGCCTTCGCGTCCGGCTCCACCCGTCTGGTGCTGAGCCCCGACAGCCCGTTCCTGCGCTTCTTCCGCGCCGCTCCGGAGGTCACCCCGCCATGATCCGGCCGAGGTGAGGCTTGCTCCGCGGGGTGCGAGAGGCGCAATATCGGGGGATCATGCGCGTCCAGGGCATCCGCCGCGCCGGGATGGCCTGGGCCGGGCCCAGCTGGCACTCTCGCCGGAACGCGAAGTGTCCGGAACGCGAGAGGTCCGGAACGCGAAGTGTCGGGTGCGCAATGGGGCCGGTGCGCGATCTGACCGCTGTGCGATCTGACCGCTGCGCCAGGGGCCCGATGGCTCTCTGCCGGCAGGGGCGGGGCAGGCGGGGGCCCGGCCGGCACGCGACGAAAACCGCTGAACCGCCGCCGCATCACGGCCGGGTCGTTGTTGCCCGGACCACGCGCCGCACAAGATATTCTGGCTAGGGAACCCTGATCCATGCGTCTGCTGCCGCTCCGCTCCTTTCGTGCCGGCCTGCTCGCCGTCTCGGCGCTGGTCGCCCTGCCCGCGTTGCCGGGCCCGCTCGCGCCGGTCGCCGCGGCCGCCGGCCCGCGCGACAGCTTTGCCGATCTGGCGGCGTCGCTGCTGCCGGCGGTGGTCAACATCTCCTCCACCCAGTCGATGCAGGCCAAGGCCGGCGGCGAGCGACCGGGGCCGGAAGTGCCGATGTTCCCGCCCGGCTCGCCGTTCGAGCAGTTCTTCAAGGACTTCATGGACCGCAACCGCCCGGGCGGGCAGCACCCGAGCGAGCCGCAGCCCGCCCGCAAGATGCAGAGCCTGGGGTCGGGCTTCATCGTCGATACCGCCGGCCTGATCGTTACCAACAACCACGTGATCGACGGCGCCGACGAGATCAGCGTGACGCTGCAGGACAATACCACCCTGAAGGCGACGCTGGTCGGGCGCGACGAGCGGGTGGATATCGCGTTGCTCAAGGTCCAGACCGACCATCCGCTGCACGCCGTGCCGCTGGGCGATTCCGATAGCGCGCGCGTCGGCGACTGGGTGCTGGCGATCGGCAATCCGTTCGGCCTGGGCGGCACCGTCACCGCCGGCATCGTCTCGGCCCGCTCGCGTGACATCCACCAGGGCCCGTATGACGATTTCATCCAGACCGACGCCGCGATCAACCGCGGCAATTCGGGCGGTCCGCTGTTCAACATGAACGGCGAGGTGATCGGCATCAACACCGCGATCTATTCGCCCTCCGGCGGGTCGATCGGCATCGGCTTCTCGATCCCGACCAATCTCGCCCGCAACGTCGTGGCGCAGCTGAAGGAATACCACCACGCCCGCCGCGGCTGGCTGGGCGTGCGCATCCAGCAGGTGACGCCCGACATCGCCGAGAGCGTCGGTCTGCATGTCGCGTCCGGGGCCATGGTGGCCGGGGTGAACGAGGGCGGCCCGGCCGATCAGGCCAAGATCCGCAACGGCGACATCGTGCTGCGCTTCAACGGCCAGGACGTGAAGGAAATGCGCAGCCTGCCGCGGATCGTGGCGGAAACCCCGATCGGGCAGATGGTGCCGGTGGTGGTCTGGCGCGGGGGCAAGGAAGAGACGGTGCAGGCCACCGTGGGCGAACTGCCCGAGGAGACCATGCTGGCGGCGGCGACCCCGGGTTCGGCCGCGAAGCCGGCCGAGGCGGACAAGCCGGTGGAGATCGCCGGGCTCGGCCTGAAGCTCGCCCCGATCACCCAGGACCTGCGCGACAAATACCAGATCGGCGCCGATCAGAAGGGCGTGGTGGTGACCGAGGTGACGCCTGACGGAGCCTCGGCCGATCGCGGCCTGCGCCAGGGCGATGTCATCGTCGAGGTGCAGCAGGAACCGGTGAACAGCCCGGCGGATGTGCAGGACCGGGTGGACCGCAGCCGCAAGCAGAACCGCAAATCGGTGCTGATGCTGATCCAGGGCACCGATGGGCTGCGCTGGGTCCCGCTGCCGCTGGCGGCGGCGCCGGCGCATGAGCCCGGCTGAACCAGGGGCACCCGGCTGAACCAGAGGCACCCGGCTGAACCAGAGGCAATGGACGTGGAGCGGCCGCGATGCGCGGGATCCTGATCGGTATCGGTGCTTCGATCATGCTGGGCGGCAGCATCGTCGCCGCCATCTCGCAGCTGTTCCAGGCCGTTGCCACCACCAAGACATCGATGACCGATGCCCACGGGTCGGCGGTGGTGGGGGTGATCGCGATGGTGTTCGGCGGCATCATCGCCCTGCTCGGGATCGACCACGAGAACGCCGACCACGAGGACTGACCCCGCCTGGTTCCGGGCACGGCCCGACGGGAACCGGGGCCGGATCGGGAGAGGCGCCGGATCGGGAAAGGCGCCCGACCGGAACAGGCGCCGGATCGGGAGAGGCGCCGGATCGGGAGAGACGATCGACCGGCCGGGGCGGCCGCGACACATCCTGAGAGGGCAGGTCCTGAAGCGGTCGCTGCTCTGGAACGGCAGCCGCTCCGACAGACGATCGGCCACCGCTCCCGCGCTTCGTTCTGCCGGGCAAGTTTCTCCGATCAGAGGATCCCGTCTGATCGGAGGTTGCTTCAGGGGGGCGCGATCACGTTCTGCGGCGCGTTGCCGAACAGTGCCGCGCGCATCGTCTCGGCGGATTTGCTGCGGATGTCCTGCCATGCCTCAGGCGAATGGAACGCCGCGTGCGGGGTGATGATCACCCGCCCTTCCAGCCATGGCTCCCGCGCGCGCCAGGCGCGCAGCAGCGCCGGAGGGTGCGGATCGGGCGGCTCCACCGGCAGCACGTCCAGCCCCGCCCCGGCGATCCGGCCGGAGCGGATGGCATCGCCCAGCGCGTCGAGATCGAGGATCGGTCCGCGGGCGGTATTGACCACCACCGCCCCCGGCGGCAGCAGCGCCAGTTCGGCGGCCCCGATCAGCCCGCGCGTGGTCTCGGTGAGCGGGGCATGGAGCGAGAGCACATCGGCCCGGGCGAGCAGGCCGGAAAGCGTGGTCTCGCGCTCGATGCCCAGCGCGCGGTCCACGCCATTCGGCAGATAGGGATCGAAGAAGGCGACGCGGAAGCCGAACGCCTTCGCCCGCAGCGCCGCGGCGGTGCCGATCCGGCCG
>DAICZL010000467.1 GCA_027311165.1 bacterium | reverse complement strand
CGCGACGACGAGAAGGCGATCCAGGAGCGCAGCTTCCTCAACCGGCTGCGCGAGCGGCTGCTGGGCCAAAAGGCGGCCGGCGGGTTCAAGGGCATCAAGGCCGGCACCGTGCTGACCGAGGAGATCCTGGCCGAGCATCCGCGCGGCGCCTGGCGCCACATCGGCGTGCACGACGACGCGGTGATGGCCGAGATCGAGACCCTGAAGCGCGAGTTCGACGCGGCGGTGGCCCGGCTCCAGGCCCGCTTCGACGGCAAGGTCGAGAAGCTGCAGCGCGGCGACGAGCTGCCGCCCGGCGTGATGAAGATGGTCAAGGTCTTCATCGCGGTGAAGCGCAAGCTGCAGCCCGGCGACAAGATGGCCGGACGGCACGGCAACAAGGGCGTGGTCTCGCGCGTGGTCCCGGTGGAGGACATGCCGTTCCTGGAAGACGGCACCTCGATCGATCTGGTGCTGAACCCGCTCGGCGTGCCGAGCCGGATGAACGTGGGCCAGATTCTGGAGACCCATCTGGGCTGGGCCTGCGCCACCCTCGGCAAGCAGATCGGCGCGCTGGTGGACGAGTACCAGCGCACCGGCAACGCGCGCCAGGAACTGCTGGATCGCCTGCGCGACGTGTACGGAGAGCAGGAGTTCCGCGAGCAGATCGCCGATCTGGACACCGAACACCTGCTGGAACTCGGCGCCAACCTGAAGAAGGGCGTGCCGATAGCCACTCCGGTGTTCGACGGCGCGCGGATGTCCGATATCGAAGGCATGCTGACCAAGGCCGGGCTCGACACCTCGGGCCAGGTGGTCCTGGTCGATGGCCGCACTGGCGAGCCGTTCGAGCGCAAGGTGACGGTGGGCTACATCTACATGCTCAAGCTGCATCACCTGGTCGATGACAAGATCCACGCCCGCTCGATCGGCCCGTACAGCCTGGTCACCCAGCAGCCGCTGGGCGGCAAGGCGCAGTTCGGCGGCCAGCGCTTCGGCGAGATGGAGGTCTGGGCGCTGGAAGCCTACGGCGCCGCCTACACCTTGCAGGAAATGCTGACGGTGAAGTCGGACGACGTCTCCGGCCGCACCAAGGTGTACGAGGCGATCGTGCGCGAGCAGGACAATTTCGAGGCGGGCATCCCGGAAAGCTTCAACGTGCTGACCAAGGAACTGAAATCCCTCGGCCTGAACGTCGAGCTGGACAACCGGGCGGCGTGAACCGCGGCCCCGACCAAAGACGCTTCCCCCCACCAAGGGTGAGATACGCATGAACGAGTTGATGAAGATCCTGGGTCAGACCGGTCAGGCCATGACCTTCGACCAGATCAAGATCCAGATGGCCAGCCCGGAGCAGATCCGCAGCTGGTCGTATGGCGAAATCAAGAAGCCGGAGACCATCAACTACCGCACCTTCAAGCCGGAGCGGGACGGGCTGTTCTGCGCCCGCATCTTCGGCCCGATCAAGGACTACGAGTGCCTGTGCGGCAAGTACAAGCGGATGAAGTTCCGCGGCATCATCTGCGAGAAATGCGGCGTCGAGGTCACGCTGGCCAAGGTGCGGCGCGAGCGGATGGGGCATATCGAGCTCGCCTCCCCGGTCGCGCATATCTGGTTCCTCAAGTCCCTGCCCAGCCGGATCGGCCTGATGGTCGATCTGACGCTGAAGGAGCTCGAGAAGATCCTGTATTTCGAGAGCTACGTGGTGCTGGAACCCGGCACCACCGATCTCAAGCTGCATCAGCTGCTCAACGAAGATCAGCTGATGGCCAAGCAGGACGAATTCGGTGACGACCAGTTCGAGGTCGGCATCGGCGCCGAAGCGATCAAGAAGGTGCTGCACAAGATCGACCTCGGCGCCGACAAGACCCGGCTGCACCAGGAGCTGCGGGAAACCGGCAGCGAGGCCAAGCGCAAGAAGCTGGTCAAGCGCCTGAAGCTGATCGAGGCGTTCGGCGAATCCGGCGCCAAGCCCGAGTGGATGATCCTGGAAGTGGTCACGGTGATCCCGCCCGAGCTGCGCCGGCTGGTGCCGCTCGACGGCGGCCGTTTCGCCACGTCCGACCTCAACGACCTGTATCGCCGCGTCATCAACCGCAACAACCGCCTGAAGCGGCTGATCGAGCTGCGCGCGCCCGACATCATCGTGCGCAACGAGAAGCGCATGCTCCAGGAATCGGTCGATGCGCTGTTCGACAACGGCCGCCGCGGCCGGGCGATCACGGGGGCCAACAAGCGCCCGCTGAAGTCGCTGTCCGACATGCTGAAGGGCAAGCAGGGCCGCTTCCGGCAGAACCTGCTCGGCAAGCGCGTCGATTACTCCGGCCGCTCGGTGATCGTGGTCGGCCCGGAGCTGAAGCTGCACCAGTGCGGGCTGCCGAAGAAGATGGCGCTCGAGCTGTTCAAGCCGTTCATCTACGCCAAGCTGGAGAAATACGGCCACGCCACCACCATCAAGGCCGCCAAGCGGATGGTGGAGAAGGAGCGTCCCGAGGTGTGGGACATCCTGGAAGAGGTGATCCGCGAACACCCGGTGATGCTCAACCGCGCCCCCACCCTGCACCGCCTCGGCATCCAGGCCTTCGAGCCGGTGCTGATCGAGGGCAAGGCGATCCAGCTGCATCCGCTGGTCTGCACCGCCTTCAACGCGGATTTCGACGGCGACCAGATGGCGGTGCACGTACCGCTGTCGCTGGAAGCGCAGCTCGAAGCCCGCGTGCTGATGATGTCCACCAACAACATCCTCAGCCCGGCGAACGGCAAGCCGATCATCGTGCCGAGCCAGGACATCGTGCTGGGCCTCTATTACATCTCGATCGAGACGCCCGAATACCGCGCGATGCCCGACCAGGACGCGCCGGCCTTCGGCACCATGGGCGAGATCGAGCATGCGCTGCATGCCCGCGCCATCACCCTGCACGACAAGATCAAGGCGCGCTGGGAAGCGGTGGACGTCAACGGCAACCTGATCCGCTCGATCGTGGTGACCACGCCGGGGCGGATGATGATCGCCCAGATCCTGCCGCGCCATCCGGACATCCCGTTCGCGCTCATCAACAAGCAGCTGACGAAGAAGAACGTCTCCGACGTGATCGACGCGGTGTATCGCCACTGCGGCCAGAAGGAGTGCGTGATCTTCGCCGACCGGATGATGGGCCTCGGCTTCACCCAGGCGGCCAAGGCCGGCATCTCCTTCGGCAAGGACGACCTCATCATCCCGAAGGAAAAGGGAGAGATGATCCGTCGCACCCAGACCGAGGTGAAGGAGTTCGAGACCCAGTACCAGGAGGGCCTGATCACCTCCGGCGAACGCTACAACAAGGTGGTGGACGCCTGGTCGCGCTGCACGGACGAAGTCGCCGGCGCGATGATGAAGGAGATCAGCAAGCAGGAAGCCGGCAAGCCCACCAACTCGGTGTGGATGATGAGCCATTCCGGCGCCCGCGGCTCGCCGGCGCAGATGCGCCAGCTCGCCGGCATGCGCGGCCTGATGGCCAAGCCCTCGGGCGAAATCATCGAGCAGCCGATCATCGCCAACTTCAAGGAAGGCCTGTCGGTCCTCGAATACTTCAACTCCACCCACGGCGCCCGCAAGGGGCTGGCGGATACGGCGTTGAAGACCGCCAACTCCGGCTATCTCACGCGCCGTCTGGTCGATGTCGCGCAGGATTGCATCATCGTCGAGATCGATTGCGGCACCGAGCGCGGCCTGACCGTGCGCGCGGTGATGGATGGC
>DAICZL010000464.1 GCA_027311165.1 bacterium | reverse complement strand
CCCCCCGAACCCAGCGAAGGCCCCGCCGCATGTCCGTCAATCCGCTGCTGTTCCAGCCCATCAATTTCCGTTCGGTCACCGCGCGCAACCGCGTCGTGGTCTCGCCGATGTGCCAGTACAGCGCCACCGACGGGCTGGGTGACGACTGGCATCTGCAGCATCTCGGCGCCAAGGCGATGGGCGGGGCCGGGATCGTGTTCACGGAAGCCACCCATGTCTCCGCCCCCGGCCGCATCACCGCGGGCTGCCTCGGTCTGTGGAGCCAGGCGCAGCAGGATTTCCTGGCCCGGATCGCGGCGATGATCACGCGCGGCGGGGCGGTGCCGGGTCTGCAGATCGCCCATGCCGGGCGCAAGGCCAGCACCGATCTGCCCTGGAAGGGCGGCAAGCCGGTTTCGCCCGAAGCCGGCGGCTGGGTGCCGATGGGGCCCAGCGCCATCCCGTTCGGCCCCGGCTACACAACCCCCACGGCGCTGTCGGCCGAGCAGATCGCCGGAATCGCCGGCGAATTCGCCGCCACCGCGCGCCGGGCGCGCCAGGCCGGGTTCAAGATCATCGAGGTCCATGGCGCGCATGGCTATCTGATCCATTCCTTCCTCTCGCCGGTCTCCAACCACCGCAACGATGCCTATGGCGGCGATCTCGCCGGGCGGGCGCGGCTGCTGATGGAGGTGATCGACGCGGTGCGCGGGGAATGGCCGGCCGATCTGCCGCTGTTCGTGCGGCTGTCCTGCACCGACTGGGTGCAGGGCGGGCTCACGCCCGACGACGCCGTGCAGGTTTCGCGCTGGCTCGCCGGGCGGGGCGATGTCGATCTGATCGACTGTTCGAGCGGCGGTGGCTCCCCCGACCAGCACATCCCGTCCCTGCATCCGGGCTATCAGGTGCCGTTCGCCGAGCGTATCCGCCGCGAGGCGGGGATCGCGACCGGCGCGGTGGGCATGATCCGCGAGGCCGACCATGCCGCCGAGATCATCGCCAATGGCCGCGCCGATCTGGTGTTCCTGGCGCGCGCGCTGCTGGCCGATCCGGCCTGGCCGATCCGCGCGGCGAAGACGCTGGGGGCGAGCGTGGAGTGGCCGGAGCAATATCGGCGCGGCGCCCTGGCCGGCTGAAACCGATCGGCCGGCTGAAACGGATCGGCCGGCTGAAACGGATCGGCTGAACGCAGGCCCCGGTTCCGCCGCCGACCGCTTCCGGTCGAACCGACACCCCCTGGGACTGCCGGTTGCAGGAACCGCCGGTCCCTGGCGGGTGGCGCGATGGGAAATGGCGGGCGGAGCCCTTCGCCCCTGCCGCGCCCCGGCTCAGCCCCGGCAGCCGCTCACCCGCACATCATAGACCGGGTGTTGCAGCGTGGTGACGAACGGCTCGGCGGCCAGCATCCAGCCGCGAAAGCCCGGCGCGTCCTTGCGGCTGTCGGTGATCTCCAGGAACGCCGCGGCATCCGCCGGCTGGTCGGCCGGGCGCACGAGGCAGGCGCGCACGGTGATGGTCAGCGACCCGAATGCGACCGACTGGCCGAGCTTCACGCTCAGCGTGGTGGTGCGGGCGTTGATCTTGTCGAGCGCCTGAAGTTCCGCCCCCCCGCGCGGCAGCCAGGCCGGCGAGGCATTCGCCGCCGGCAGCGCCCCGGGCGCTGAATCCGCAGGGGGCCAACCCGGCAACGACGTCGCGGGCGGAACCGTCACGGGCGGCAGCGCGGTCTGCTGTGCCGCCGCCTTCCCCGCCAGCAGCGACAGCCCCAGCGCCAGCAGAACCGGAACGCCGGTCGGCAACCGCCTCATCGGTCGCGGCGGCGGGGGCTCACCAGCCCCTGGACCAGCCCGGCCAGAATCCCCCGCATCGCGTGTTCGTCGACACCCATCAGCACCGCGTCCTCGAAGGCGTCCTGTAGCGCCTGGGCCAGTTCGGCGTGGTTCTCGGCCAGGACTTTCAGCTTCTCGCGGCAAGCGATCGGGGTCCCGTCCGGCTGCGGCCAGAGTGCGGGCGGCACGCTCACGGCCGGGCGCCGGCCTTGGCGTTCGGCTTCGCCCCGGCATCGGACTTGGCGTCGGGATCGGCCTTGGCATCGGTGCCCTTCGCGGCGTTCACCATGTCGGTCACGCTGAAGATGAACTTGCCCAGCAACTGTTCCAGGCTGACCGCGGACTGGGTGATGGTGATCGCCTGGCCGTCAGTCAGCATCGTCGGATCGCCGCCCGGCACCAGCGCCATGTATTTGCCGCCCAGCAGCCCGTCGCTGGTGATCTCCGCACTGCTGTCCTTGGGCAGCCGGACCGAGGGATCGATGCTGAGCGTGACCACGGCCAGATAGGTGAGCGGATCGATCCGCGCGCTGGCAACGCTGCCCACCTTGACCCCGGCCAGCCGCACATCCGAGCCGACGGACATTCCGTCGATCCGGTCGAATTTCGCGGTCAGCCGGTAGCCGGCGAAGCTCGAGCGCCCGGTTTCGGCCAGCGCATAGGCCAGGAAACCGACCGCGACCAGCAGAACCACCGCGCCGGTGGCGACTTCCGAAAGGCTGCGACTGGCCATCCGCTGCGCTCTAGCTGCCCGGCGTCCAGGCTTCGTAGTCGCCGGTGGCGGCCGCCCGCGTGCCACCGCTGTAGTCGTGGCCCGGCGGGCGATACCCCGCGCCGGTGCCGGTCAAATTGGCCAGATGGGGCTTCTGCCAGGGGCGCCGCGCCGTCACGGCCAGCGGCGCGTCCGTGGTGTAGTGCAGCCAGGCATGCCATTCCGGCGGCACCGCCGAGGCATCGACGCCGCCGGCATAGATCACCCAGCGACGGGTCCGACGCCCGGCGATCGGGCGGCGCTCGACGAAATACCGGTTACCCGCCTCGTCGCTGCCGACCGGGTGACCCTTGAACCACGTGAACAGGCGTGTACCGAGTGTCATGGCGCAAGGTATACGCAGCCGCCGCGCCGCGGTCCAATTGCCTGCGTAGCCAGCCGGTCATCCACAGGATTTTGTGGTCAACATGCCGCTTTCACGCAAAATGCGCTTCCGAGTCGCTGCCACGGCGCCTAGGATCGCGTGCATGAAGACCAAGGAATGGCAGGGCGTGCGGCTGCGGCGGACCATCGCGGGGTCGGATCCGGACCAGCCGGGGCGTCAGGTGGTGCTGCCGGCGAGCTGGGAGGAGGAGGCGGCCTCGGCGCTCGCCGCGCTCGTACCCGGCACCGGTCCGTTGCGCATCGACACTGCCGCCGAGTCCTGGATCCGCCCGCTCGCCGAACGCGCCTGCCGCGCCGGGCTCGACCAGCCGCTCGGCCCGCAGCTGCATGCGCTGCTGCGCGCCCGCCGCGGCGCGCCCGATGCCACGATCTGGCGCGGCGAGCCCGCCGAAATCCCCGGCTTCGTGCTGAATCTGGCGGCGTTTCACGATCCGGAATCGGGGTTCGACCAGCCGGGCTTCGCCGAGGCGGTCGCGCTCGCCGTGACCGCACTCACCCTGGCCGCCCCGGCGGCCGAGCGGATCGCGGTGGGGATCGCCGATCTCTCCGGACTGCTGGCGGCGATGGGGCTCGACTATGACAGCGCCGCCGGGCGGGCGGCGGCGGTGGCGGTGGCGGCGCTGCTGCGCGGCACCGCCGCCCGGGCCTCGCAGCGTCTGGGCCGGCGGTTCGGGGCGCTCACCCCCGACGGGCTGCGCCATCGCGCGACCACCGCGGCCCCTCTGCCCGGCCCCGCCGCGGCGCTGCTGGGCGTCGAGACCGGCGGCATCGCCCAGGCCTTTGCCGCCGTCACGGCCGATGGCAGGCTGACCCGCGCGGCGCGCGCGCGCCTGGCCGCGGACGGGGTCTCCCCCGAGGCGGCGCTGGCCATGGTCCTGTCCGGCAGACCGCTGCTCGTCGTCGCGGATGCGGCCGCCCACGCCGCGATGCACGACGCGCTGGCGCCTTATCTGCAGGCCCTGCCGCCGCGCCCGCTGGCCGTGGTGGCGGCGGAACCCGCGAGTCCCGCCGAGATGGCGCGGGGTGGGCAGGCGCCGGGTGGGGCGGTATCGGCCGGGGCAGCACCGGCG
>DAICZL010000458.1 GCA_027311165.1 bacterium | reverse complement strand
CCCTTGAGGGTCTGCGAGGGTGTCGCGGCACGGATGCAGCGAACCCGGTCATGCCAGCCGGCCAGGACATCACCCCATCCAGCCCCCGCCACCCGGGACAGCCAGGCCGGCGGCCTTGCGTTTTGCCGCCACCTCGGCAATGCCATCGGGCCCGAACCGAGGAAGCCATGACGCGCAATCTGACGGTCGCGGTCCAGATGGACCCGATGGAGAGCATCAACATAGACGGCGACTCCTCCTTCGCCATGATGCTGGAGGCACAGTCGCGCGGCCATGCGCTGTGGCATTACGAGGTGCGCGACATGACCCTTCGCGGCGAGCGGCTGAGCGCCCGCGCCCGGCCGGTGCAGGTGCAGCGCGAACGCGGCAACCATCATCGTTTCGGCGCGGTGGAGACGGTCGATCTTGGCAGCATGGACGTGGTGCTGATGCGCCAGGACCCGCCCTTCGACATGGCCTACATCACCGCGACCCATATGCTGGAGCACATCCATCAGCGCACGCTGGTGGTGAACGATCCGGCCGCGGTGCGCAACGCACCCGAGAAGCTGCTGGTGACGCATTTCCCCGACCTGATGCCGCCCAGCATCGTTACCTGGGATGTCGCGGCGATCCGCGCCTTCCGCGCCGAGTTCGGCGACATCATCGTCAAGCCGCTGTTCGGCAATGGCGGGGCCGGCATCTTCCGTATCCGTCCCGATGACGAAAACCTGGGCGCGCTGCTGGAGTTGCACTTCGCCCGCTCCCGCGAGCCGCTGATGATCCAGCGCTACGAGCCCGCCGTGCGCCAGGGCGACAAGCGGATCGTGCTGATCGACGGCGAGCCGATGGGCGCGATCAACCGGGTGCCGGCGGCAGGCGAGGCGCGGTCGAACATGCATGTCGGCGGCCGGCCCGAAGCTTCCGGCCTGACCGCGCGCGATCGCGAGATCTGCGCCCGCATCGGCCCGCTGCTGCGCGCGCAGGGCCTGATCTTCGTGGGCATCGATGTGATCGGCGACTGGCTGACCGAGATCAACGTGACCTCGCCCACCGGGCTGCAGGAGATCGCGCGATTCGACGGCAGCCGGCTCGAGGTCGCGATCTGGGATGCGATCGAGGCGCGGCTGGCACAGCGCCGGGCCGGCGACTGACCGGGGCGCCCCGCCAGGGCATCCCGGTTCTGCCCGTCGGCTTCCGCTCGGGCCCCGTCGCGCCGCCGCTCGGGCCGGTCGCGCTCCCGCTCAGGCCCGTCGGGCGACCGCGCGGGTCCGGGCGGCCGGACTGGGGGGCGGGGCGGTCTCGGCACGGCCGCGCAGTTCCAGCATCAACTGCGCCAGAGTATCCTCGGTATCCTCGAGCAGATCGGACAGCGCCCGGCAGCGCTCCGCGCTGGCTGCCGATTTAGCCGACCCGTTGGTGGTCTTGGCCAGGCTGCGCGCCTGGCGCACCAGCGCCAGCGCGTGGCGGCCGAGCTTCTGGATCGTCCTTGAACCATTGGCCATCGTAACGTCCTTACCTTCACATTCGGCGGCTGGCGGAGCTGGGCGTCATTGCCCCCGCAAGGTGCCGCGGCCGAATATTTTGGCGAAGGAACACAAACCCGTCCATCGCCTTTTGCGACCCAAGGCGGATCGCCCGCCCGCCCGGTCGCCCGCGCGCGGAACCGGTACGGACAGCGACACGATCCGGGAGCGGATCAGGCATCGGACGCCGGCTGTGATCCCGGTCACATCCCCCGGCCGGCGGCACGGGCTATGGCTCATCCGTCGGATCGGAGTCCGATCCGCGCACGCTCCCCCTGAGTCCGGATCCCACCATGCTGATTGCCCAGTTGACCGACCTGCATCTGCGCCCCGCCGGCCTTGCCGCCTATCGGATGGTGGATACCAGCGCCCTCGCCGAACAGGCGCTGCGCGCCGTGGCCGCGCTCGATCCGGTGCCGGATGCGATGGTGATCTCGGGCGATCTGGCCGATACCGCGGCGGATGAGGAATACGCCCTGCTCTCGGTGCTGCTGCGGCGCCATCTGCGGCTGCCGGTCTATGTCATCCCGGGCAATCACGACCGGCGCGCGGCGATGCGCACGGGGCTCGGCCATCTGCCCGGGCTCGGCGGCAGCGGCAGGTTCCTCCATTACGTCGTCGAGGATCCGAGGCTGCGGCTGATCATGCTGGACACGCTGGTGGAAGGCGCAGCGCATGGCGAACTCTGCGACGAGCGGCTGGAATTCCTGGACCGCAGCCTGGCGGAATTCCCCGACCGGCCGGCGCTTCTGGTGATGCACCATCCGCCCTTCGCCTGCGGGATCGGCCACATGGATGCGATCGGACTGCGCAACCAGGAGGCCTTCGCCGCCATCATCCGCCGCCATCCGCAGGTGGAGCGGGTGGTCTGCGGGCATAATCACCGGCCGGTGATCGGCCGGGTGGCACAGGCCACCGTCTCGATCGCGCCATCGGTCGCCCATCAGATGGAATTGATGCTGCGCCCGGGGGTCGCGGGGGCGATGGTGATGGAACCGCCGGCCTTCCCCCTGCATCGCTGGACCAGCGCCAAGGGCCTCGTCACCCATACCGTCTATGTGGAGTCCTACCCGGGACCGTTTCCATTCCAGACCCAGCCGTCCCCCCCGGTGCAGACCGCCCCCCGGCGCGGCGAGGAACAGTCGAAGCCGCAGGGCGGGAGGCCGAAAGCCTCTGTCCCCCACATATCGGCTGGCGGCGGGTGCCTTCGGATCCGCCAGCGCTGAACCCTCGCCCTGGGCGCGGCAGCGCTGCCGCCCGGCCAGAGTGTGCGGCTCCGGGCTGCGCTTCCCCGCTGGCGTGCGGGCATGGGCAGCGCCTGTTGCCGGAGCCCATTGGCCACCGGCGGGACGGTCGCCCCGAGACGATCATCCCCCGCGTGTCTGCGACACGGTTTGCGCCCGCGTGTCTCCGACACGGTTTGCGCCCGCGTGTCTCCGACACGACAGCATCGTTTGCTCTGGGCCTCCATCCGGGCCAGATTGCGGCGCCACGCCGAGGCGGATGGGCCGCCCGTGTCAATGGAGAGTGCGGATGAGCGGGGATCAGGAACCGGACCAGGACGCTCTGGTTCTGGACAAGAACGAGGTTGCGATCATCCTGCGCGATGATGCCGATGACGTGCTGACCAGGCTGGCCTTCGGCACCGAGCCCGGCGAGGGCGAGGATGTGCCCCAGGCCGTGCAACTCGCCGTCGCCCTGCTGACCCGGCTGCAGGAAGACGAGGATTTCCACCAGGAGGTCCTGGACTGGTTCGACACCTATACAGCCGAACTGGACGAGAACTGATCCCTCGCCGGCGCCGGGGCCTGAAGGGTGGATCGCAAGGCGCGTCTGCTGGGCGGGGCCGATCTTTCCAGCCGTCTGATCGAGATCGGCCCCGGCTATAACCCGGTGGCGCCCAAGGCGGCCGGCTGGAACACCCATGTGGTGGACCACGCCGACCGCGCCGGGCTGATGGCCAAATATGCTCCCTTCGCCGGACCCGATGTGCCCGTCGCGGCGATCGAGACGGTGGACACGGTCTGGCAGGGCGGCACGCTCGACCAGGCGGTGGCGGCCGACCTGCACGGCAGCTTCGACCGGCTGATCGCCAGCCACACGATCGAGCACGTGCCCGATCTCGTCGGCTTTCTGATCGCGGCGCAGGCGCTGCTGCGGCCCGATGGGGTGCTGGCGCTGGCGATCCCGGACCGGCGCTATTGCTTCGACTGCTTCAAGCCGCCGAGCAGCACCGGCGATGTGCTGGAGGCCTATCGCCAGGGGCGGACACGGCATGGGCTGCGCGCGCGCTGGAACCATTCGGCCTATGCGGTCGAGATGGACGGGACCGGCGCGTGGGGCCAGCATCCGGTCGGGTCGGCCCGTTTCATGGCGCCCTTTGCCGAAGCGGCCGGGGTTCAGGCCGGGTTTCATGACGATCCCGCCGCGGCTTATGTCGATTGCCATGCCTGGCAGCTGACGCCGGCTTGTTTCGAACTGATCGTGCTGGAACTGGGGCAGCTCGGACTGATCGACTGGCATCTCGACGCTCTGCATGGCCCGGAAGGCTGCGAGTTCTTCGCTTTCCTGCGCCGCGGCGCGGCGATCGAGCCGGATCCGGCGCGGCTGCAGGCGCGGCGGCTGGCGCTGCTCGTCCGACAACTGGCGGAATGGCGGGAGCAGATCGATGCGGCCCTGGCCGGTGGGCTGATCGCGCGGGCGGACCTGCCCGCCACCGCCGCTGCGATTGCGGAACCGCAGGCGCGGTTGGCCGCGCTGGAAGACAGGATGGCGGCCGTGGAGCGGGTGAGCGGTCCGCTCGGGCGCTATCTGGTCGGCCCGGCGCGCTGTGCCCGGGGGCTGCTGCGTCGGGCGGTGGCCCTGGGTAGGGCGGGGGG
>DAICZL010000457.1 GCA_027311165.1 bacterium | reverse complement strand
CTGCTGGGCGAGCGCGGCAAGGCGGTGGTGCCTGTGTTCGTCACCATCGATCCCGAGCGCGACACCCCGGCCGCGCTGGCCGATTATCTGAAACTGTTCAGCGACCGTTTCGTCGGCCTGACCGGCACGGCCGCGGAAATCGCCGAAATCGCCCGGCACTTCCGGGTCTATTATGCCAAGGTGACTCGCAAAGGCGCCGACTCCTATTTGATGGATCACTCGTCTTTCGTGTATCTGCTGGGTCCAAACGGGACGGTGCGGGCGCTGTTCGGCCCGGATACGACCGCTGATGCCCTGGCGGCTGCGCTGGCCGAGCGGCTGGAACGGCCGAGCTGAGCCTCTCGGCTGGTCCTGCCACAACGTGACGGCCCCGATCATCTGCGAGGACGGAAGTGAGCCATACCCAGGACGAGGTTGCCAGAGAAGCCGGAGCGGGTCCGGCGCCGCGCTATAGCCGCCGACTTTCCGACAAGATCCTCATCGCCTTCCATCATGCTTGCGACCAGGCCGATCTGGAAGTGGCCGAGCAGCTGCTGCACGTTCTGGAAATGATGCTGACACGCCGGCCGCTCACCACCGATGCCGGGCGGCGGCGGAACATGGAAAGCCTGGTCGCGGCCCACGAACGGCTGTGGCATCTGCGCCACCCCGACGCCGATCAGGACTGAACCGCCAGCGCTTCGCCTGCCCCCGGCGCCAGGGGGAAGACCAGCCGCGACCGCGTGATCCCCCCGGCACGGGTGAACGAGCCGGCTCTTGCAGACAGGCTGCGGCCGGGGCGGGATGCGCGCGCAGCTTCCATCCGCTGCCCGCCGTTCAGCCGAAGGACTGCCGGTCAGCCAGGCACCCAGATCGAGCCCAGGGCGATACTGACCAGGCCGATCCCGACCGCGATCGCCAACACCGGCCAGGCCAGCCGCCATACCAGCCCCGGCGTGGCGCCGCCCCCGGCCAGCCCCGCCACCACCGCCATCGATTGCGGCGCCAGCATGATGCAGGCCGCGCCGACGAAATTCTGCACCGCCGGCAGCAGCACCGGCGGCAGGTGATAGAGCCGCCCGAGTGCCGCCTGCAGCGGCATCATGGCGCTGTTGGCCCCGACATTGGACCCGATGATGAAGCCGCTCGCGCCGGCCAGCACCGGTGAGGCGAAGGGTGCGAGCACGCCCAGCCCCTGTTCCAGCGCCTCGGCCAGCGCGGCCGGCACGCCGGCGCCGACCAGCCAGCGGGCCAGCACGACATAGAGCAGCACCGAAGCCGCCGGCCGCTGCCATCGCTGCAGGACCAGCGCGAGCGACGCGCTCCGCCCCCGCACGGCCAGCAGCAGCGCCAGCCCGACCAGCAGCAGCACGATCAGCGGATGGTTGAGCGGCAGCGCCGGCAGGTTGGCGAACGGGTGCCAGGCCGGCGCGCCTGGCCAGAACCGGCTGCCCAGCAGGGCCGCGACCAGCAGCAGATAGGGACCGGCCGCACCCAGCGCCGCGCGCCAGCCTTCCAGGCCCCGCGGGGGGGCGGCCAGCAATTGCCGGGCGGCGAGCAGCGGACCGGTGGCGAGCAGACCCGCCACCTCCCAGGGCAGCATCCGGTGGCACAGCACCAGCAGCACTCCGGCGCCCCCCACCCAGCCGATCTGTCCCGGCCGCCTGCGCCATGGCACCGCGAGCCCCGCGGCGGCGGCATAGCGCCAGAACAGCGGCAGCAGCGCCAGCATCCACAGCGCCGTCTGCACCGAATTGCCCCCGGCGATCGCCTGGCCGGACCGCCCGGCGAGC
>DAICZL010000456.1 GCA_027311165.1 bacterium | reverse complement strand
GCCCCCGCTGGCACCATGCCGCCAGGCACCGTCCCCGCGGGGCCTGGTCCGGTCGGCACCGCGCCTGCGGGCGGGGCGGTCGCGCGCATCGCGGCGATCACGAAATCCTGCGGGCTGCGCAGCTTGGTCAGCGGCTGCCAGGCCTCCGGCAGCGTCAGCAGGGCGCGCGAGGCGGCAGCGAGATCGCCCCCGCTCTCGGCCAGCACCGCGGCGATGCGGGTGACCGCCGCCGGCGGCGGATCATCGGCGACGAAATGCCGGACCAGCTTGGTGGCGAGGAAGCGGTGGGTGGAAGGGTGGTCGGCCAGGAAGGCCAGCGCCTCGATGCCGCCCTGCTCGCCTTCGGGGAAGCGTCGCCCCAGCACCGTCTTGCTGCCCGGCTCGTGAGCGTTGGGATGGAAGATGAAGCCCGAGGGCTTGCGCGTCGGATCCTCGCTCCAGCCGGTCAGCACCCGGGCGAACTCGGTGACATCGGTCTGGGTGTAGCGGGCGGCCGGGGTCACCGTGTAGAGTTCCAGGCATTCCCGCGCCAGGTTCTCGTTCAGCCCGCGTTGCAGGCGCTGCCCCGCCGGGCTGTCGGGCCCGACCGAGCCGCGATTGTCGAGATAGGCGAGCATCGCCGGATGGCGCATCACCGCCAGCAGCAGATCGGCGAACCGGCCGGTGACATGCGGGCGGATCGCCTCGCGCACGAAGGCGCCGGCCAGGGCGGTGACCGCGAACATCCGCAGGCTGACGGTGAAATGGTTGGTCCAGAACCAGACCAGCCGCTCGCGGAACGGCGCCGGCGTGATCACCGCGAAGCCGAGCTGTGCTGCCGCCTCCTGGCGGTACAGCGCCTTCACCGGCGCGAGATCCTCGGCCCGGCGCGAGCGCAGCAGCAGATCGAGGGCGTCCGCCCCGTCCGGCAGTCCGTCGAACCGGCCGGGATCGGGCCCGGCGAGCTGGCCGGAAAGCCAGGCAAGCGGATCCGCCGGCGGGGTCTCGTCGCCGCGTCGGCCAAGGCCGAAACGGATCATCGCCTGGGCAGCTTGCGTATCCATCTGTCTCCCAGCGTCCAGCATACGACGACCGACATGCAATGGCCCGCTGGCTTCAGCCCCCTGGCATCAGCCCCGTGGCACTGGCCCGCGGCCATCGGCCGGCAGGACGTGCCGGCGGCGCGCCTCCGCCTTCCACGTCGCAGCCGCCGCGCTCCATCGCCTGTGGATGATAGCGTCTGCGGAGCCGGAAGGGGCATGACATTGCGTTAAGCTGGACACCGGGCCGGCGCGGTGAGCCAGGGTGGCGTTGCGTGCACGGCGGCGATGGCGTTTGCCGCTTGCAAATCGCCCGGTCCTGTCGCATTTGGAGGCGCAAGAGGGGCGGGCGCGCGGGGCAGGGGCCTTGCCGCGCCCGTCATGGTATGGAGGTTTGCCGTGTCCGCGACGCCGCTCGACAGGATCCGCAATATCGGTATCACCGCGCATATCGATGCGGGCAAGACCACGACGACCGAACGCATCCTGTATTATACGGGCATGTCGCACCGGATCGGCGAGGTGCATGACGGCAACACCACGACCGACTACATGGAGCAGGAGCGGGAGCGGGGGATCACCATCACCTCCGCCGCGGTGACGTGCGAGTGGAAGGACCACCGCATCAACATCATCGATACGCCCGGCCATATCGATTTCAACATCGAGGTGAACCGCTCCCTGCGGGTGCTGGACGGGGCGATCTTCATCATCGAGGGCGTCGCCGGCGTGCAGCCGCAGTCGGAGACCAACTGGCGCCTGGCCGATCGTTACAACGTGCCGCGCATCATCTTCATCAACAAGCTCGACCGCACCGGCGCCGATTTCTACCGCGCCATGGCGACCCTGAAGGAGAAGCTCGACATCGTCGCGCTGCCGCTGCAGCTGCCGATCGGCGAGGAAGACAAGTTCATCGGCGTGGTCGATCTGGTCGAGATGAAGGCCATCATCTGGGAAGGCGGCGAACTCGGCGCCAAATTCCACGACGAGCCGATCCCGGCCGAACTCGGCGAGAAGGTGAAGGAATACCGCCAGTTGCTGCTCGATACCGCGCTGTCGGTCGATGATGCGGCGATGGAAGAGTATTTCGAAAAGGGCGATGTCGAGGTCGCGACCCTGAAGCGCTGCATCAAGGCCGGCGCGATCAGCGGCGTCTTCCGCCCGGTGCTGTGCGGCACGGCGTTCAAGAACAAGGGCGTGCAGCCGCTGCTCGATGCGGTGCTCGACTATCTGCCGAGCCCGGTCGACATCCCCGGAATCAAGGTCGCCGCCGAGGAGGGCGAGGACGAGCACGCCGAGCGGCGGGTGATCCGCGCCAATCCGGACGCGCCCTTCGCCGGTCTGGCGTTCAAGATCATCAACGACAAATACGGCACGCTGACCTTCGTGCGGGTCTATGCCGGCACGCTCAAATCGGGCGACACGGTGATGAACACCACCAAGGAGCACCGCGAGCGGATCGGGCGGATGTTCCAGATGCACGCCGACAAGCGCGCCGAGATCAAGGAAGTCTCGGCCGGCGACATCGCCGCCTTCGTGGGCCTGAAGGATACCGGCACCGGCGACACGCTCGCCGCCGCCGAGGATCCGGTGATCCTGGAGCGCATGGCCTTCCCGGTGCCGGTGATCGACATCTCGGTCGAGCCCAAGACCAAGGAAGGCGTCGAGAAGATGACGCTCGGCCTGCAGAAGCTCGCCGGCGAGGATCCCAGCCTGCGGCTGCGCACCGACCAGGAGAGCGGCCAGACCATCCTTTCGGGCATGGGCGAGCTGCATCTGGAGATCATCATCGACCGGCTGCGCCGCGAATACGGCGTCGATGCCAATATCGGCGCCCCGCAGGTGGCCTACCGCGAGACCATCTCCCGCGCCCATACCGAGACCTATACCCACAAGAAGCAGACCGGCGGCTCGGGCCAGTTCGCCGAGGTGAAGATCATCTTCGAGCCGCTGGAGCGTAATGCGGGCGTGGTGTTCGAGAACAAGGTGGTTGGCGGCGCGATCCCGCGCGAGTACATCCCGGCCGTCGAGAAGGGCATCCGCGTGCAGGCCGATACCGGCGTGCTGGCGGGCTTCCAGACGGTGGACTTCAAGTACACGCTGCTCGACGGCAAGTACCACGACGTCGACTCGAGCGCGCTGGCGTTCGAAATCGCCGCCAAGGCCTGCTTCCGCGAAGGCATGAAGAAGGCCCAGCCGACCATTCTGGAGCCGATCATGGACGTGGAAGTGACCACGCCGCAGGACCATGTCGGCGACGTGGTGGGCGACCTCAACCGCCGTCGTGGCATGATCCAGAACCAGGACAGCGCCGGCTCCACCATCGTGGTGCGCGCGCACATCCCGCTGAAGGAAATGTTCGGCTACATCTCCGACCTGCGCAGCATGACCAAGGGCCGCGCGTCCTTCACCATGCAGTTCCCCCACTACGATCCGGTGCCGCGCAACATCGCCGAGGAGATCATGGCGAAGTCCGCCTGATCCTTTAG
>DAICZL010000450.1 GCA_027311165.1 bacterium | reverse complement strand
AGCCGGTGAAGCGCAGGCCAGGGTCGATGCCGAGCAGTCTGACCAAATGCGTTGGACCCCGCGTTCAAAGACGCCCGGCCCCGGACCCCGGTGGCGGCAGGAACCCCCCAGGGATCGCGGGTCCAGGGATCACTGCCCCCTGGTGGGTCCCCCCGGGTGGGTCACAACGGGCCATGGGGGGCGAAGCACTGACCTTATCCTTACGCCTTGTCTCTATGCGGATAGACGCTGCATCACCGAGTCGGGGATATCGAAATTCGCATAGACGTTCTGCACGTCGTCATTGTCTTCCAGCACGTCGAGCAGTTTCAGCACCGATCCGGCGCGGTCCTCGTCCAGGGTGATCGTGGTGGTCGGCCGCCAGTCGAGCCTCGCCTCGGCGGCGGCGCCGAACCGTGCCTCCAGCGCGTCGCGCACCGCGAAGAATGCTTCCGGCGCGCAGGTCACCTCATGGCCGTCCGGGGTGGTCTCCGCGTTCTCGGCGCCGGCCTCGATCGCGGCTTCCAGCATCGCGTCCTCGCTGGCCGCGGCTTGCGGGTAGCGCAGCACGCCGAGGCGGGCGAACAGGAAGCTCACCGAATTGGTCTCGCCCAGCGCGCCGCCATGCTTGGCGAAGGCCGAGCGGAGGTCGGAGGCGGTGCTGTTGCGGTTGTCGGTCAGTGCCTCGACGATCACCGCGACGCCGGCCGGGCCGTAGCCTTCGTAGCGCACTTCGGCATAGTCCTCGCTGCCGGCGGCGCCGGTGGCTTTCTTGATCGCCCGGTCGATCGTGTCCTTCGACATGTTGGCGACGCGGGCGGCGGCGAGGGCCGCGCGCAGGCGCGGGTTGGATGCGGGGTCGGGCAGGCCCTGGCGGGCGGCGACGGTGATTTCGCGGATCAGCTTGGCGAATTGCCGCGCGCGGCGGGCATCCTGTGCCCCCTTGCGGTGCATGATGTTCTTGAACTGGCTATGCCCGGCCATGGGCGGAATCCCGGATCGGTTGAGGTGATGATGATGAGGCGGGTTGTAGCAGCCGCGCGGGCGCGGCGGAACCCGGCCGGTTTGACGCAGCCGGCGGCCCCGGCGCAGCCTGTCTGCGCGGAAGGGAGGGGGGGGCGGCGATGTGGGATCAGAGGCCAGCCGAGGGGACGGACGGGGCGGAGCCTCTGTCGGAAAAGGAGTATAATCGCGCGCTGGCCGAACTGCAGGTGGAACTGGTGAAGCTGCAACGCTGGGTGCAGCACGAGGGCCGCAAGATCTGCGTGGTGTTCGAGGGCCGCGACGGGGCCGGCAAGGGCGGCACCATCAAGGCGATCACCGAGCGGGTCAGCCCGCGGGTGTTCCGGGTGGTGGCGCTGCCGGCGCCGACCGACCGGGAGAAGTCGCAGATGTATGTGCAGCGCTACCTGACCCACCTGCCGGCCGCCGGTGAGATCGTGATCTTCGACCGCAGCTGGTACAATCGCGCCGGCGTCGAACGGGTGATGGGCTTCTGCACCGAGGCCGAGGCGAAGCATTTCCTGGAAACCGTGCCGAACATGGAGCGCAGTATCGTCGACTCGGGCATTATCCTGCTAAAATACTGGCTCGAAGTGAGCTCGGCCGAACAGACCAGGCGGCTGCAGGCGCGGATCAGCGATGGCCGCAAGATCTGGAAATTGTCGCCGATGGACTTGAAATCCTACAGCCACTGGTATGATTACTCGCGGGCGCGCGACGAGATGTTCCTGGCCACCGATACGTCCTGGGCGCCCTGGTTCGTGGCCCGGTCCGACGACAAGAAGCGCGCCAGGCTGAACATCATCCATCACCTGCTCAGCCGGGTTCCCTATCACGGGCTGAAGCATGAGAAGGTGAAACTGCCCAAGCGGCAGGGCTCGGGGGGCTACCGGGACCCGGACTATCCGTTCAAGATTGTGGCGGAAAAGTTCTGATCCCACCCTTGCCGGACCACGGGCTGCCGGCCCGCAGCCTTAGCCTGCAGGGCTGCCCAGCCGCCGCCGGCGCAGCAGCGCCACGCCCGCCAGGGCGAGGCCGATCACGGTGAAGGACAGCAGCGTCGTCACCGTGCCCAGGGCATAGAGCACCGGCGTTGTGATGTTGGTGGTCATGCCGAAGATCTCGAGCGGCAGGGTGTTGTCGCTGCCCGCGGTCAGCAGCGTGCGGGCGAATTCGTCATAGGACAGGGTGAAGCCGAACAGCGCGATGCCGATCACCGAGGGGGCGATGATCGGCAGCACCACGTGGCGGAAGCTCTGCCAGGCGGTGGCGCCCTGGTCGCGCGCCGCTTCCTCCCAGGACCGGTCGAAGCGGTTGAACACGGCGAACATGATCAGCACGCCGAAGGGCAGGGTCCAGGTGAGCTGTGCCCCGAAGGCCGAGGAATACCAGGCGGTATCCCAGCCCATCAGGGTGAACAGCAGCCCGATCCCCAGGCTGACCAGGATCGAGGGCACGATCAGGCTGGCGACCGTCAGCGTGAACAGCGCGCCCGAGCCGGCGAAGCGGCGGCGGAACCCCATGCCGGCCGCGACCGAGACCACCACGGTGGTGAGCATGACCATGCCGGCCAGCATCAGCGAGCGAGACAGCGCGCCGCCGAAATCGCCCACCGCCTGGGTCTCGAACAGATTGGCGAACCAGTGCAGCGACACTCCGTTCATCGGGAAGGTCAGGCCGCCATCGGGCCCCTGAAAGGACAGCACCAGGATGGTCAGCGTGGGTCCGTACAGGAACAGCACGAACAGCACGAAGAAGCTGCCCAGCACGACGCGCGCGACACCCCCACCCATGGTCTAGAGCTCCTTGCGGATATCGACGACACGCAGGATCGCGCCGACCATCAGCAGCACGACCGCCAGCAGCACCACCGCGTTGGCGGCGGCGGCGGGGTATTGCAGCAGCGAGATCTCGCTCTGGATCATCAGCCCGACGCTCGCGCTCTGGCCGCCGCTCATCAGCCGCACGGTGATGAAATCGCCCATCACCAGGGTGACGACGAAGATCGAGCCGATGGCGATGCCGGGCTTGGACAGCGGGATGATGACGTTGAACAGCACCTGCCAGAACCGCGCGCCGGCATCGGTCGCCGCCTCGATCAGGCGGCGGTCGATGCGCATCATGGTGTTGAAGATCGGCGTGACCATGAACAGGGTCAGCAGGTGCACGAACACCAGCACCACGGCGAAGTCCGAGAACAGCAGGAATTCCAGCGGCTGGTGGATCAGCCCCATGCCCAGCAGCGCCCGGTTGAGCAGTCCGTTGCGGCCCAGGAACGGTACCCACGAGATCATGCGGATGATGTTGGAGGTCCAGAACGGGATCGTGCACAGCAGGAACAGCAGGGTCTGCAGGGTCTTGCTGCGCACGAAGAAAGCCAGGTAGTAGGCCACCCAGAAGCCGATCAGCAGCGTGATCGCCCAGACCACCAGGGCGAAGCGGAACGTGCTGAGATAGGTGCGCCAGGTGGTCTCGCTCGACAGCACGTCGTGGTAGTTGGTCAACACGAAAGCCGGGATCACCTGCACGCTGTCGTAGTCGAAGAAGCTGACCACGATCAGCGTCAGGATCGGGACCACCAGGAACAGGGCGAACACCGCGGTGAGCGGTGCCACCTGCAGGTAGGAGGCGATGCCGATTCTGGCACGCCGCCCGCCCGCCCGGCCTGCGTTCATGCGGGGGAGGTCCCTAGGGTCACGATTCCGAAGTCAGCGGCATTGAAATGCGGTCGGAATCGGGACACCGGCCTTTTGTTTTCAGTGGCCTGCCTATCCAAGAGGCCCGCGGCGAAGAACCGCGAAGCTCGGCGGCAGGACACTAGGCCGCGATGAATTCGTTCCATTTCTGCACCATGTACTTGTCCTCGGACATCACCGAGTTCCAGCAGGCGACATGGCCCATGCGGTCGTAGAAGGAGCCGCCGTCGCGCACCGCGCCGGACTGGTACATCACCTTGCCTTCGGGGCTGAGGATATCGGCCTTGGCCGGCTTGCCCTCCATCCAGAAGGCCCATTCATCGGGGGTCATGTGCTCTTTCGCGGTCTCCAGCACCGCACTGTAATAGCCCTGCCGGTTCAGATAGGCACCGACCCAGCCCGAGAGATACCAGTTGATGTATTCGTACGCCGCGTCGAGTTCGATTCCCGAGAGGTGCCTGGCGAGTCCCAGCCCGCCGCCCCAGGCGCGGTAGCCCTCGGCCAGCGGCTGGTAGACGCAGGGGATGCCCTTGCTGCGTACCGCCGCGACCGCGGGCGACCACATCGACTGGATCACCACCTCGCCCGAGGCCATCAGGTTGACGCTCTCGTCGAAGGTCTTCCAGAAGGCGCGGAACTGGCCGGCCTTCTTGGTCTGGATCATGAAGGCGATGGTCTTGTCGATCTCCGCCTTGGTCATGTTGCCCTTGTCGACGTATTTCACCTCGCCGAGGCTCTCCATCACCATCGCCGAATCCATGATGCCGATCGCCGGGATGTTCAGGATCGCGGCCTTGCCCTTGAACGCCGGATCGACCAGGTCCTTCCAGTGGGTGATCTTCCGTCCGACCAGATCGGGGCGGATGCCCAGCGTATCTGCGTTGTAGATGGTCGGGATCAGCGTCAGCCACTCGGTCGGCTTGGGGGAGAAGGTCTTGCTGTCCTTGCCTTCGACGAAGCCCACCGTATGCGGCGCGGTGCCCTGGGCGATGGTGCTTTCCGGGGTCAGCTTGCCGGTGATGAAGATCGGCACGATCTTGTCGTAGTACTTGATCTTCTTGGTGTCCATCGGCTGGAGGATGCCGGCGGGGAAGATCTTCTTGCAGATCCAGTACTCGATGTCGGCGACATCGTAGGATTTCGGCTGCGTCACCGCCTTCTGCGTCACCGCGTCCGAATCGAGCGCGGTCATCTGCAGGGTGAAGCCCAGATCCTGCTTCACCTTCTCGGCGACCGCGTTGAGGTTGGACACGCCGGTGCCGAACTGCCTCAGGGTGATGTTCTTGATGTTCTGCGCCCAGATCGTCGGGAAGCCGGTGATCGCTCCCGATCCGACGGCGGCGCCGGCCAGCTGCAGAACCGCGCGACGGGTGGCGCGGGCGGGCTTCGCGCCGGGCGTGTCGCTGCCGGTCTGCGTGGGGTCTTCGGTCATGGCATTTCTCCTCTGCGGTCGGTCTGTGCCGGCGGACGGATCGGCGGGTCGGTCAGAAACTGTGGACGGGGGTCGGCAAGGGGATTTGTGCACGGCTCACGCTCGCGCGTCTCAGCCACGCTGATCGCCTGTCGTCCGACCGGATCACCAGGGATCGGCCGCCGTGCCGTGATCGGATGTTCCCATGCGGCTTTCCCTGTGCATTCCGGTCCGGAGGTCATGGTCTGAAGGCGCTCAGGCCGCCTGCAGATGATGCACATCGGCCGGCGACCAGACCAGCGTGGCCGCATCGCCGATCGCGACCGGCCGGGCGAAGAAGGTCTCGTCGGGCAGCAGCGCCACCGCCTCCTCGCCATCCGCCCCGGTCAGCGCGACGCGCACCAGCGCGCCCTGGTATTCCACGGCGCTGACCCGGCCCGGCAGATGCGGTCCATTGCCGGGCTCGCCCAGCCGGCAGCGATCGGTCCGCACCGCGATCGTCGATCCGCCGTCGGGCAGCACGTTGTGGCCGCCGATGAAGCGGGCGACGAAGGCCGAGGACGGCCGCTCGAACACCTCGCGCGGCGGCGCAGCCTGCTCGATCCGGCCATTGTTCATCACCACCGCCAGATCCGACAGCGCCATCGCCTCGTCCTGGCCGTGGGTGACATGGATGAAGCTGATGCCGAGCTCGCGCTGCAGGCGCTTGAGCTCCTCGCGCATCCGCCCGCGCAGGAACGGATCGAGCGCCGAGAGCGGCTCGTCCAGCAGCAGCACCTTGGGCCGGGTGATCAGCGCGCGCGCCAGCGCCACGCGCTGCTGCTGGCCGCCCGAGAGCTGCGCGGGCAGACGCTCGGCATATTTCTCCATCTGCACCAGGGCCAGGAATTCGCCGGCGCGGGCGCGCCGCTCGGTCTTGTCCACCCCCTTCATCTTCAGGCTGAAGGCGACATTGTCCAGGCAGGAGAGATGGGGAAACAGCGCGTAGCTCTGGAACATCATCGCGGTGCCGCGCCGCGCCGGCGGCAGCGTGGTCACGTTCTCCCCGGCGACGATCACGTCGCCCTCGGTCGCGATCTCGTGACCGGCGATCATCCGCAGCGTGCTGGTCTTGCCGCAACCCGATGGCCCCAGCAGGCAGCAATAGGTGCCGCGCGGGATCCGCAGAGACACGTCCTCCACGGCGATCGCGGCACCATACCTCTTGGTCACGGCGACCAGTTCGACGTCGTCCGGCAGGGTCACGGTTGCTCCATCCTCGGTGAAAAACTGTGACGCAAGTGCTGTGCCATCCGCAACCGCTGTTCGCAGGCCCGTCGCCGCTGCCCGCCGCCCCCGGTTTGGGCAGGCACTGCCCAACTGGACAGCGTTTCGCGTATGATCGACGCTGCGCGCCTCGCAACAGCGGAGACGGACGGCAGGTGGAATCCCTCTATTACGTGATGGCCTGGGCCTGCCACCGGAAATGCCGTCATTGCTACGAGGACCGCTTCCGACCCTACCGGCCGGACGCGCTCGCGGATGTGCTTGCCGAGGCGGTGGCGAATTTCCCCCGCATCCTGGCCAATCTGCCGGACCGCATGACCTGGCTCGACCGCTCCGGCCCCGTCCCGGTCGAGCGCGGCGGACGGATCATCCTCTCGGGCGGGGAAGCGCTGCTCGACCAGGTGCGCACCCGCGTCACCTATCCGGTGATCGAGACGCTGATGCGGCGCTATGCCGGCCAGGATGTGCGCGTCGTGGTGCAGACCACGGGCGATCTGCTGACGCCGGAGATCATCGCGGCGCTGGTCGGGCGGGGCGTCTGGATGATCTCGGTCGCCGGCGTCGATGATTTTCATGTCGGCATGGAAGGTCCCGATCGCCAGGCGGCGTTCCGCGAGCGGCTGGGCGGGATGTTCGCGCAGGCCGGGATGGTGCCGGCCGGCCCGGCGGTCGGCCGGCAGGACTGGCATGCGCAGCCGGGACCGCTCTACAGTTTTTTCGGCGCCACGCCCGATGCCTGGATCGGCAAGCTCTGGCCGCGCGGCCGGGCCTGGCAGAACGGATTGTCCACCGCGACGCTCGAAGATAATTTCTGCGCCCGCTGGTCGGGGGGCAAAGGTTTCCTGCAACATCGCGAGGCCGGCTCGGAGGTCTCGATCGAGCCCGACGGCGCGGTCTATCCGTGCTGCCTGAAGACCAGGCTGCCGATCGGCAATCTGCTCGATGAGCGGCTGACCGATATCCTCGACAGCCTGGCCGAGGATCCCGTGTACCAGGCGATCGATGCCGGAGAACCACAGCGCATGGGCGTGCATCTGGGCTGGACCGAGTCGGACTTCCTGGCGAAATCCCACACCACCACGCCGCAGGGCCGCGCCTACGCCAATCTGTGCGTGGGCTGCGACCGGTTCCACGCCGAAGTGCTGGCCCCGCGGATTGCCGAAGCGGCCGCCCGTCGCGGGGCCGCCCGCCAAGCGGCCGTGGCGGGGGCGCGGCCATGACCGGGCTGACGAGGCGGACGGCGCTGGCCGCCCTGGCCTCCGGCCTCATCGGGCCGTCGCTGCCGGCCGGCGCGGCCGAGGAGCCGCCCCAAGGTGCTGCATCCCCACCCGGTGCTGCGTCCCCGCCCGCTGCCGCGTCCCAACAGGCCGATGCCAGCCAGGCATTGTGGAACGAGGTGATCGCCCGCGCGCAGGACGGCACGGTGTATTTCAACGCCTGGGGCGGTGATGACCACACCAATTCCTTCATCGGCTGGGCCGGCGAGCGGCTGCGCCACGATGCCGGGATCACGCTGGTCCATGTCGAACTGCTCGATACCGCCGATGCGGTTGCCCGGGTCATCGCTGAAACCCAGGCCGGGCGGCGCCAGGACGGCGGGTCGGTCGATATGATCTGGATCAACGGGCCCAATTTCCTGCAACTGAAACAGGCGGGGCTGCTGTTCGGCCCGGTGCTCGACCGGCTGCCCTATGCGAAGCTGATCGACCGCACCGGCAAGCCGGCGACGATGACCGATTTCACCGTGCCGACCGAGGGCTACGCGGTGCCGTGGCGCATGGCGCGGGTCGCCTATGTCTATGACAGCGCGCGCGTGCCAGCGCCGCCGCGCAGCATCCCGGCGATGCTGGACTGGGCGCGGGCCAATCCCGGCCGGCTGACCCATCCGGTGGTGCGCAATTTCCTCGGCGCCACCTTCCTCAAGCAGGCGCTGATGGAACTCGCTCCCGATCCCGCCGTGCTTGCCCGCCCGGCCGAGGATGCCGGTTTCGCCGTTGCCACGGCCCCGCTCTGGACCTGGTACACGAGCCTGCGCCCCGCCCTGTGGCGGGGAGGGCGGAGCTTCCCGGAAAACGGACCGGCGCAGCGGACGCTGATGAATGATGGTGAGATCGATCTGTACATCTCGTTCAGCCCGGCCGAGGCGGCGACAGCGATCACCGCCGGCACGCTGCCGCCCACGGCGCGCGCCACCGGTCTCGATCGCGGCACGATCGGCAATTGCAGCTTCGTGGTGATCCCGGCCAATGCCACCAACAAGGCGACCGCGCTGGTGCTCGCGGATTTCCTGCTCTCGCCCGAGGCCCAGGCACGGGATTCAAACCCGATCCTGTCGGGCAGCGAGACGGTGCTGGCGCTCGACCGGCTGAGCCCGGCGCAACGTCGCTTTTTCGACGATCTGCCCCACCCTGCGGGCTTGCCGACCGAGGCCGAGCTCGGTCCGCTGCTCTCCGAGCCACATCCGTCCTGGATGACGCGGCTGACCGCCGAGTGGGAGCGACGCTACCTGGGATGAGCCGCGGCCAGGGGGGACACCTCCTTCCCCCACGGGCGAAGGCAACACATCCGCGACGGCCGAAGGCGGCACGCCAGCGATTCGGGGGTTCCGCAAGACCCCGCCATTCCGCCGGGGGG
>DAICZL010000447.1 GCA_027311165.1 bacterium | reverse complement strand
CCCCCCGGTCCTCCGGAGCAGCGATCGCCATCCGATGCCTGGCTCGGGGATCTGCCCTGACAACCCATGATGATGAGCTGTCGGCCGCGCCGGGGTGCGCTGTCCGAAACCGCTTCCAGCCTTCGGAGTTTGGATCGAATGTCGGACCTCCAGCTTCTCGATCGTGAACCTTCGGCCGAGGCGAAGTCGATCCTCGACATGGATCGGGCGGTGTTTCGCGACAGTTTCGAGCGGCGGCATTTCACGCTCGGCCACGCTCTGGCCGGCAGCGAGCTGTTCCAGCTGCCCCGGCTGATCGAACTGGCCCGCGACACCGCCGAAACCCGGCCCACGGATCTGTATTTCGACGCCGGCGATATCGAGATCGGCCAGCGCTGGGCGAGCTCCCCCAAGAGCAGCTTTCCGATCGACGAGACGATCCGCCGGATCGAGACCGCCAGGGCCTGGATAATCCTGCGCCAGGCCGAGCGCGCCTCCGCCTATGGCAAATTGCTGGAGGCCTGCATGGCGGAGATCTTCGCCGCCGCCGGCCCCGGGATCGAAAAGCGCATTTCCAAGCGCGAGGTGATCATCTTCATCACCTCGCCGCGCCGGATCACCACCTACCACATCGATCGCCAGTGCAACTTCATCCTGCAGGTGCACGGCGACAAGCAGATCAACGTGTTCGATCGCAACGACCGGGACGTGCTGCCCGAACGCGAGCTCGAGCAGTTCTGGACCGTGGACAACAACGCCGCGATCTACAAGCCGCAGCTGCAGGACCGGGCCGATGTGATCACCCTGCGCCCGGGCCTGGGCGTGCATCTGCCGGTCAACGCGCCGCACTGGCTGCAGAACGGCGACGATATCTCGATCACCGTGAGCATCAACTTCCAGTTCCTGGACCAGGAGCGGGCCAGCCTCTACCGGGCCAATTTCTTCCTGCGCAAGCTCGGGATCGATCCTGTGCCGCCCTGGGTCTCGCCGGCGCGCGATGCCTGGAAGCGGCCTTTCGGCGATCTCGCCTACCGGATCCGCCAGGTCACCCGCGGCCGTACCCCGGGCGCCTGAGGCGACCGCGCTGCCCGCGACCGGCCCCATGATCGGGCAGTCCACGATCGCGCAACGGCGGCTGTTCATGGTGCGGGCGGATGTGAGGCCGGGGCGGGCCAGATGGTCAGCCGAACCTCCGGGGGGCGGGTCCCGTCGGGCTGCAGCAGCGGCGCCGGAATGCCCGTGAGCGCCTGGCGGAAGAAGCCTGCCAGAAACGCGGCGATGATGGCGCTGCCCCGGTGCGGATCGATCGCCCCGCCGCCGGTCAGCGCTCGCAGCGGCGACAGCAGCACCTGGTCGCTGAAATTCGCGTGCTCGGTGCCGGCGATCGCCAGGAAATACCCGCCATGGCGGGCGAGCCCGGCCTCGGTCCGCCGCAGATCCGCCGCATCCAGCCGCGCCATCAGCCGTGACGACAGGTCGCCCCCCGTCCCGACATCGGCGAAAGCGGGGGGCGGCTCCGAGATCGGGGTGCTCAGCACCAGCACGGGTTGGCTGATCCCCTGCACCGATGCCGCACCGAACAGCCAGCCATCCAGATTGGCAGCCGCACGGAAGCGGGGGTCGTGAAAGGCCGCTTCCAGAGCCGCGGCGCCGCCGAAGGAGAAGCCGAATACGCCGACACGGTCGGGATCGATCCGGCCGGACAGCGGCGTGCCGCCCCGATCGAGCGCGAGCAGCCGGTCGAGCAGGGCGCTGGCGATCGGGGCTTCCTGAGCGAGCTTCGCTTCGGCCCGGCGCAACGTCCGGGCATAGGCAGCCTCGGAATCGAATTCCATCGGCGCGGCCGGCACCGGATCGTCGATCGCGGCGATGATGAAGCCATGGCTGGCCAGCGCCATCGCCAGCACCGAGTTCTCCTCGCGCCTCCCGCCCCAGCCCGGCAGATAGATCAGCAGCGGGAAGTGGCCAGGGTTGGCGGCGGCGGCCGCGTTCTCCACCGCTCCGGTCCGCAGCCCCCTGGCGCGATCGAGCAGCGCCCGCAGTCCGGTCGCGTCGCGGCCGCGCCGGTAGGGCGCCCACGCGCCTCTGTCCGACGCGGCGGGATACCAGAGCTGCACAGCGAGACGCGCCGCCGCGTACGGCC
>DAICZL010000445.1 GCA_027311165.1 bacterium | reverse complement strand
CCTCGCGCCCCCGCCCCTCGCGCCCCCGGGAGCGGTCTCCGGCTGGCGCGGCTACCTGCTGGCCGCGGCGCCGGCGAGCCGGCTGCAGGCGCGCATCGGGCGCTGGTACCGCGCCGGGCTCGCCTTCCGCGGTAACGGCCTCGCCATGGCCGGACTCGCCATCGTGCTCGCCCTGGTGCTGGCGGCGCTGGCCGCGCCGCTGATCGCGAGCCCCCAGGCGGCGATCCTGCAGAACCTGGCCGACCGGCTGCAGCCGGCCTCCTGGGCGCATCCCTTCGGCACCAACGAACTCGGCCGCGACATCCTGATCCGCATCCTGTTCGGCGCCCGCATCACGCTGGGCATCGTGGTGATGGTGGCGGCGATCGTGGTGCCGGTGGGGCTCGGCATCGGGCTGCCGGCGGGCTATCTGGGCGGGGTCGCCGATGCGGTGCTGATGCGCATCACCGACATCTTCCTGGCGTTTCCGCGGCTGGTGCTGGCGCTCGCCTTCGCCGCGGCGCTGGGGCCGGGCATCCGCAACGCGGTGATCGCGATCGCGCTGACCGCCTGGCCGCCTTATGCCAGGCTGGCCCGCGCCGAGACGCTGTCCTGGCGGCGGTCGGAATTCGTGATGGCGGCCGAGATGCAGGGCGCTTCGGCGCTGCGCCTCCTGCGCACCCAGATCCTGCCGCTCTGCCTGCCCTCGGTGATCATCCGCCTGACCCTCGACATGGCCGGGATCATCATCACCGCCGCCGGGCTGGGGTTCCTCGGCCTGGGCGCGCAGCCGCCGGCGCCCGAATGGGGGGCGATGGTCGCCGCCGGCCGGCAGGTGCTGCTGGACCAGTGGTGGGTCGCGACGATCCCCGGCATCGCGATCTTCGTGGTCAGCCTGGGCTTCAACCTGCTGGGCGACGGGCTGCGCGACATCGCCGAGCGCGGTGGCGGATGACCACCCCATTGCTCACGGTGCGCGATCTCTCGGTGCTGTATCCGGGCGGCCCGCGTCAGGCCCCGATCGCGGCGCTGCGCGGGATCAGCTTCACTCTGGGGCGCGAGCGGCTGGGCATCGTCGGGGAATCCGGCTCTGGCAAATCCACCGCCGGCCGCGCCGTCATGGGGCTGATCCCCCCGCCCGGGCGGGTGGCGGCGGCGGAGCTGCGGCTGGGCGAGACCGATCTCTCCGGCCTTGACCAGGCGGGGTTCCGCCGGCTGCGCGGCAGGCGCATGGCGATGGTGCTGCAGGATCCGAAATTCGCACTCAACCCGGTGATGAGCGTGGGCAGGCAGATCGCCGAGACCCACCGCGCCCATCTGCGCGCCGGGCCGAGCGCCGCCCGCGCCGCCGCGCTCGAGATGCTGGACTCCGTCCAGATCCGTGAGCCGCGGCGGGTCTATGACCTGTATCCCCACCAGGTCTCGGGCGGCATGGGCCAGCGGGTGATGATCGCGATGATGCTGATCGCGGGACCGGAATTGCTGATCGCCGACGAGCCGACCTCGGCGCTGGATGTCACGGTGCAGCGCCAGGTGCTGGAGGTGCTGGACCGGCAGGTACGCGGCCGGGGCATGGGGCTGCTGCTGATCAGCCACAACCTGCCGCTGATCGCCGGGTTCTGCGACCGGGTGCTGGTGATGTATGACGGGAGGGTGGTCGAGACGCTGCCCGCCAGCGATCGGGGCCGCGCCCGCCACCCCTACACGCGCGGGCTGCTGGCCGCGCTGCCGGACCTGCGGCGCCGCCGGCCGGTCCTGCCGCAGCTGGTCCGCGACCCCGCCTGGTCCGATCCCGCCTGGTCCGATCCGGGGGGCGCTGATCACATTGGCGCTGATCCCGCCTGGTCCGATCCCGACCATTCCGGCACCCCGGTGCCCGCCCCGCCGTGGCAGGATTTTCCGGGCGCGGTGCCACCGCCGGTCCCCGGGGCGTGATCACGCTGGACGGGCTGGGCGTGCAGTACGGCAGCGGCGCGGCGCGGCGCAGCGCCGCCATCGATGTCTCGCTGGAGGTCGCGAAGGGCGAGGCGTTCGGCCTGGTGGGCGAGTCCGGGTCCGGCAAATCGACCGTGCTGCGCGCCATCGCCGGGCTGGTGGCGGAAACCGAGGGCCGCATCCTGCTCGCCGGCAGCCCGGTGTCACGCAGGCGCAGCCCGGCGCAGCGGCTTCTGGTTCAGATGGTGTTCCAGGACCCGTACGGCTCGCTGCACCCGCTGCAGACGGTCGATCGCATCCTGGCCGAGCCGCTGGCGATCCATCGCCTCGACCAGCCCGACCGGCGGATCGAAGCCGCGCTGGCCGAGGTGGGGCTGGGCCCCGCCCACCGCTTCCGCTACCCCCACCAGCTCTCCGGCGGGCAGCGCCAGCGCGTGGCGATCGCCCGGGCGCTGATCCTGGCCCCGCCGGTGCTGCTGCTCGACGAACCGACCTCGGCGCTGGATGTCTCGGTGCAGGCCGAAGTGCTGAACCTGCTGGCGCGGCTGCGGCGCGAGCACGGCCTCACCCTGCTGATGGTCAGCCACGACCTGGCGGTGATCGCCCATCTGTGCGAGCGGATCGCGGTGATGAGCCAGGGCAGGATCGTCGAGACCACCACCGCCGACCGGCTCGCCTCCGGCGCGGTCACCCACGACTACACACGCAGCTTGTTGCGGTCCCACCAGGGCTTCGGCGCCGAGGCGCTGGCCGGGTGATCCTGGCGGCAGTTGCGCCGGGGTTTCGCCAGGACTGGGCCGGGGCAGAGCGCTCGCCTCGCCCTGTCCGACGGCCTGTGGGGGGGGCCTGCAGCGACAGGGCTCCGCCCCGGGGCGCTGGCGGGCCGAGCCCCGGGCCTTGCCGCCTCACCTGTCAATGTCCGTGCCGGCTGGTATAACCGCGCCATGAGCGATCCCGTCCTGGTCGAGGTGTTGCGCGGTGCGCGCGTCGAATCCCGTCATCGTGGCGCGGTCGCGGTGCTGGATGCCGATGGCGGCGTGGCTTTCGCCGCCGGTGACATCGACCAGGCGGTGTTTCCACGCTCGGCGGTGAAGGCGCTGCAGGCGCTGCCGCTGCTGGAGAGCGGCGCGGCCGAGGCGCTGGGGCTGGAACCGGCCGAGATCGCGCTGGCCTGCGCGTCTCACTCCGGAGAGCCCGCCCATGTCGCCACCGCCTCCGCGATGCTGGCCAGGGCCGGGCGGGAGGCGGCCAGCCTGGAATGCGGCGCGCACTGGCCGATGGGCGAGGCGGCATCCCGCGCGCTCGCCGCCGGCGGCGGCCAGCCGGGCCCGCTGCACAACAACTGCTCGGGCAAGCATGCCGGGTTCATCTGCCTGGCCTGCCATCTGGGGCTGGACCCGGCAGGCTATGTCCGCCCCGGACACGAGGTGATGCGCCTGGTGACCGACGCGCTGGCGTCGGTCTGCGCCACGCCGCTGGAGGGGACGGAGCACGGCACCGATGGCTGCGGGATCCCCGCCTATGCGATCCCGCTGCGGGCGCTGGCGCGCGGCTTTGCCCGGCTGGGCACCGGCCTGGGCTTCGGCCCGGCCCGAGCGGCGGCGGCGTCTCGCCTCCGCGCCGCGGTCGCGTCCCATCCGCAGATGGTGGCGGGCAGCCAGCGCTTCGACACCCGGCTGATGGCCGCACTCGGCGCGCGGGCCTTCGTCAAGACCGGGGCCGAGGGCGTTTATTGCGGCGCCTTCCCCGCTCTGGGGCTGGGCTTCGCGGTGAAATGCGACGACGGCGCCGGCCGCGCCGCCGAGGTGGTGACGGCCGGGCTGGTGGATCGCTTCCTGGGCGAAGGAACCGCGCCGGCGGCGTTGCGCGAACCGGTGCTGGTGAACTGGACCGGCACGACGGTGGGGCGGATCCGGCTGGCGGGCGCGAGCACCATCGCATCGGGTTGACGTCGGCCGCGATAAAATTGCTCCCCGGATCAACGAGTTGGAGCGCACGCGGACCGCAGATCCGATTGCAACCGGTTCTGCTCGCGATCCAGAGCAGCCTCCGATCAGCGGCGATCAGCTGATCGGATAAAGTTGCCCGGTAAAACAAAGCGCCCGGTAAGACAAAGCGCCTGAGCGATGGCCGATCGTCGGTCAGATCGGCTCCCGCTCTGGACCCGAGGGAACCATCCGTCTGCCGTTTTCCCCGGACCCTGCTCCGTTGGAATGGCTCGCCTGCTGGAGGAGACGAAAGGATCCGGATGGGACCGAAGCGGAGGATCGCCAGTGACTAAGGAGGAACGCAGGCCGGGCGCAGCCTCGGCCGGTATCCCGAGCCTGGCGCGGGGATGCGGGCGCCTCTGCCGCGGGGCGGGGGAGCGTGCGACCGGAGCACGCCGGCCATCACGCCGCGCATCAGGCAGGGTGCGGGCGTATCAGCGGCGCGGGGTGGTAGCGGCGGGCGGATTTGAACCACCGACCAAGGGATTATGATTCCCCTGCTCTACCACTGAGCTACGCCGCCATCCCGCACGCGAGGCCGCGGAGATAGCGCCGCGGCACCCGCGCCGTCAACCACCGGCTTCCCCGACCTCCTCCGCCAGAGGATCCATCCGCCATGTGCCACCGGTCCGGGCAGCGCCCGGCCGTTCATGCCCGTCGGGTCGATGCCCCTCTGCGAGGGTCCCGGTCCCCCGTCGCGGGTTCCCCGGAAGCCCTGCTCCCCCGGAAGCCCTGTTTCCCCGGAACC
>DAICZL010000428.1 GCA_027311165.1 bacterium | reverse complement strand
CCCCCGAACAGCGTCGCCACCACCCCGTTGCTGCCGGCGATGCGATCGACGATGTCGCTGCGCCCGTTCAGCACGGCATCGCCGAGCCGCAGGCTGCCATCGCGGTACTGCCAGCCCTGCCCCAGCGGCTCCACCAAGGCCTCCAGCAATGCCAGCTTGTCGTCCAGCTCCCGCTGCATCTGCGTCTCGACCGCCTCGCGGCTCAGCCGCAGGGTCCAGCCCTGCACCGCAACGACGGCCAGCACGATCGCCAGCAGCGACGGCAGCAGCAGCTGCCAGTTCAGCCCGAGCCGACCGGCGATCCGTCCGAAGCGATGCATGCAGCCCTCGCGGTTCCATCGCCGCTCAGCATGGACCGGCCGGGTCAGCGAAGCCTTAACACCGACCCGAAAGCCACCGCCCCGCGGGGCCGGAGACACACGCGAAGAACCCACCCCCCCGCTGGCATCGCGCCAGGCTGGCATCGCGCCAGGCGGGCATCGCGCCAGGTTGGCATCGCGCCAGGCGGGCACCGCGCCCCGCCTTGCGCCCCCGATCGAACGGTGCCAGGGCGCGATTTTTCCGCTAGGCTCGCATCAAGCAAACACGGGGGGAGAGAGCGACCATGACGTCTACGACACGACGCGAGACCCTGGCCCTGCTGGCCGCCTCGGGAACGGCGGGGCTGCTGCCCGCAGCCGCCGCCCGCGCCGCCGGCGGGGCCGGCCAGATCGATGCGCTGCTCGATGGGGCGGCGAAATCCGGCAGCGTGGCCGGCGTGGTGGCGGCCGCGACCGATGGCACGTCCACGCTCTACACCGGCGCGGCCGGCAAGCGTCGGCTGGGCCAGGACCAGGCGATGACCCCCGATACCGTGTTCTGGATAGCCTCGATGACCAAGCCGATCACCAGCCTGGCCGCCATGCAGCTGGTCGAGCAGGGCAGGCTCTCGCTCACCGCGCCGATCGCGACGGTGCTGCCCGACCTCGCCAACCCGATGGTGCTGGAAGGCTTCGACGAGGCCGGCGCGCCGATCCTGCGGCCGGCCAGGCGGCCGATCACGCTGCACGACCTGCTGACCCACACCGCCGGCTTCAGCTACGACATCTGGAACGCCAACACCGCCCGCTACGAGAAATCCGCGGGCCTGCCGCCGCTGATCTCCTGCCAGAACGCGGCGCTGCGCATCCCCCTCGATTTCGATCCCGGCGCGCGCTGGGAATACGGCATCAATATCGATTTTGCCGGCAAGGCGGTCGAGGCGGTGAGCGGCCAGCGGCTGGAAGCCTATTTCCACGACCACATCCTGGGCCCGCTCGGGATGAGCGATACCGGCTTTCGCATCGGCGTGGCGCAGCGCGCGCGCCTGGCCGGCATGCATGCCCGCCAGCCGCCCGCGATGCACATGCCCGATGCCGATGGCGAACTGGCGGCGATCGATTTCGAGATGCCGCAGGAACCGGAATTCTTCATGGGCGGCGGCGGGCTGTATTCCACCGCGCCCGACTATCTGCGCTTCACCCGGATGATCCTGAACCGGGGCAGCCTGGAGGGCGTCACCATCGTCAAACCCGAGACGGTAGCGCTGATGGCGCAGAACCAGATCGGCGCGCTCGATGTCACCATGCTGAAGACGGTGGCGCCGCAATCCTCGCAGAACGCCGAGTTCTTCCCCGGCATGGTCAAGAAATGGGGCTACGGCTTCATGCTCAATACCGCGCCGGCGCCGACTGGACGCAGCCCTGGCAGCCTGGCCTGGGCGGGACTGGCGAACACGTATTTCTGGATCGACCCGACCCGGCAGCGCGCCGGGGTGATCCTGATGCAGTTCCTGCCCTTCGCCGATGAGAAGGCGCTGGGCCTGTTCAGCCAGTTCGAGACGGCGGTCTACGGGCTTTCATAACCCCGGGGGGCTTTCATAACCCCGGGCGTCACGGATCTCCGCGGCCGTCGGGGACACCCCCCGACGCAACCGGTCC
>DAICZL010000423.1 GCA_027311165.1 bacterium | reverse complement strand
GCTCGCTCAGCCGGGCCCGATCGCCAGCGGGCTCGCCCGCCGCTGCATCCCCCGCGTCCTGCCGTGAAGCTGCCCCCGCCGGTCCGGGCGGGATCGTCCGGGGGCAGCGGTCATCGGCCGGGGCGGTGCTATTCGCCGGAGCTGATCATCACATCGACGGTGATCACCGAGGCCTGCTCGGCGGTCTGGCTGCGCTGCTGGTTCTGCGCCGCCGCGCTGGCGGCGTTCTGCCCGGCTCCGGCCGCGGCGGAGGCCGCCTCGATGGCGCCGAGATTGGGGCTCGCCACCATGGGCACGCCGGTTGCTTTGCCCTGCACCTGGATGTTGGCCGCGTTCACCACCGTCAGCGCCGCGAGGTTGAGGTTGCCGGAGACGCGGATGCCGGCCTCGCCGGCATCGATCGTGCCGAGCGGGGCGATCAGATCGACATTGCCCGCCGGCACGCCCGGGATCGGGTTCAACGTGGCGATGCCGGCGCCGCTGGTCGGCACGGTCGGTGAGAGCGTGACCGAGCCGAAGGGATCATAGGCGATCAGCGGGGGCTGATAGACCACGGTGGTCTTGGCGCCGATGCCGGCGTTGACATCGCCCTGGGCCGACCAGATCAGGATGTTGCCGCCGAAGGTGGTGAACACGCGGCTCTGGCCCAGCAGGACGCTGCCCAGGGAATAGATGTCGATATTGCCGTTGCCGAAGGTCACCAGGCCGGTATTGGCCCCGGGCTGGATCGCCCCGCTGACCCCGAGCAGGGTCTGGCCGCCCGGATCGAGGATCTGGATGTCGCCGCCGAACTGGGTGCTGATCCCGGCATCGAAGATGGCGTTCTGGCGGGAATTGGGATCGGTCACGGTATAGGACGTGATGGTGTTGCCGTTCAGGTACTGCAGGTTGGTCCCGCTGAACATGGTGATGCCGCCAGAGTCGCTGATCGGCTGGCCGTTGGCTCCGCTGGTCGGGAACAGCGCCGCGATGGCGAGCCGGCCTGGCAGGTAGCTCTTGTAGAAGCGGCTGGTGGGGTCGGTGCTGTCGCGTCCGCTCAGCGTCAGTTCCTGGTAGAAGATCTGGCGCAGGAACACGTCCTGGGTCGCGGCCGGCAGGGTGTCGAAATAGATCAGCGCCCCGGCCGCGTTGCCGCTGTAGCCCTGGGTCTCGGTCAGCCAGGTGAGCAGGGCCGCATCGTAATTGTCCGGCACCTTGCCCTGGTTCTGCGGCGCGCTCAGCGGCAGCGCCGGGTCGGCGAGATTGGCGGGATCGAGATACAGCCGGGCGAAATTGGCATAATCCGGCCCCGCCGTGCCGACGCCGGCCAGCACCGTGATGCCGGCCCCGCCATCGCGGGTGGCGGCGTTGACATCGACGATCGGGCCCACGCTTTTCAAAAGCCCGTTATTGCCCTGGTAGAGGTTGCGCCCGGCCTGCACCTCGAGCAGCCCGGGACCGGCGACATAGGCGTAGGTGTCGAGGATGTCGCGCCCGGCCGAGATCAGCGAGATGTCGCCCGGGGCGGCGTTGACGAACAGATCGCCGCTGGAAAAATTGGAGTTGGAGTTCAAACCGGCCAGCGCCACCTCGTTCGGATAGGTCGAGAGGGCCGAGACCGGGAAATTATTGGTGCTGGCGATGCTCGACGGCCGCGTGCCGCTCGCCACTATGTCGCGCCCGGCGATGATCCAGACCGGCTTGCCGCCGATATACCAGGTCGAGGGGGTGAAGATGCCGCTGCTCGGGCCGCTGGTCGGGAAGTTCAGGACCTCCCCGGTGCGGAAATCGATGATGTCGCCGCTCACCGCATAGACCAGCGCCGGGTTGGGGTCCGCCGCGTGCAGGTTGCCGGTCGGGGTGTCCGCCTCGAAGGCGAACAGCGAGTCGTAGGTCACCGCCGAGGTGATCTCGTTGGTGAAGGTCAGGGTCAGGGTTTTCCCGGGCTTCCCGTTGGGCTTTCTGGTGCGCACCTGCGTCGTGGCGAAATAGGCCGGATCGAGCGGGGTCGGCAGCGCGCCGGCGGCGTCGGACGCGCCGGAGATGTCGATCGTATAGCCGGTGGCGTAGATCGACCCCTGGGCCAGCAGCGCGAGCTGGCCGGTGGGCGAGGGGGCGAGTTCCAGGGATTGCTGCTGGATCTGCGGGGGCGGACCTTTCGGTGTCGCAATATCCGCATTGTTGCCGTAGAAGATGCTGCCATTGGCCGCGGCGGCCAGCAGGGTCGGCGGATAGATGAAGCGGTAGTCGGTCGGCATGTCGTTGCTGATCTGCCCGCTCGAAAAACTGGAGAAGTTCATCTGGGTGGAGGGGGTGAGATTGCCGCCCTCGGACAACAGCGAGATCGCGGTGCCCCCCGTCCACAGGCTGAAATCGCTGATCGCCCCGCTGGGCGCGGTCCCCGTGATGGCGGACTGGGAGTAGCTGAAGGGCGGCAGATTCTGGGTGGGCAGCCTGGTCGCATCGCCGGCCCCGCCCAGCACCAGGTCGCGCGCGGCGGTCAGGGTCGCGCTGCTGTCGCCCAGCACCAGGATCGGCCCGCCCTGTTCATTGGCCAGGGTGGCGACGAACGGGCTCTGCGCGCGCAGATCGACCGCGTCGTACAGATTGTAGTTGTAGTCGATCCGGCCGATCTGCCCGGCGCTGACACTGAGCGGGCCGCGCAGATCGGTGAAGGTGCCGTTCAGGCCGTCATAGCTCACCCCGGCATTGGCCCCGTTCAGCGTGCCGCCCACGCGCAGGCTCAGCGCGCCGCCGCCGGTCTCGATCAGGGCGCCATTCACCACCTGCCCGGTGCTCGCGACCGCGATGTCCAGACCCTGGCTGACGACGTTGCCGTTGGTGGGGGTCGTCACGCCGGCATTGCCGCCGGCCTGCACCGTGACGTTGCCGCCGCCCAGCGCGCCGATACCGGTGAAGCCGGCGAGCTGCGGCAGGTTCGGCGCGACGTTGATCAGAGCCCCGGTCTGGTCCACCGGCAGCACATAGGTGCCGAAATTGATCCACCAGGAGGCCGCCAGCCCGTTCACCCCGCCCTGGCGCCACAGCCAGTTGCCGACCCAGTCGCTGGGGAGATTATTGGCCGAGGGCACCTGCCCCAGGATATTGCCGTAGAGACCACCCTGGGCGGTGACCACCACATCGCCGCCCCCGGTCGGATAATAGGGCTGGTAGTCCTGGACCAGCGGGTTGTAGCTGCTGTCGTACCGGGCGCCCAGGATCGTGCCATCCGGCTGCGCCCCGCGCGGCAGCGGCGCCGAGAGCGGCACGGTCTGGGTGCCGGCGGTGTAGATGCCGAACAGCGAGGCCTCGGTGATGCTGCCCCCGGCCAGCAGATCGAGCGTGCCGGTGCCGGTGCGGATCACGCTGAAGGACGGCAGCTGCTGGCCGGGTTTCGGCAGGCCGTAATGCAGATCGCTCAGCGTCAGATTGCCGCTGCCGGCGAGCAGGCTCTGCGGGGTCAGCGCCAGCGGGTCGGCCGCGGTCGTATCGGCCCCGGCCACCAGGCTGATCGACCAGGATTGCGATCCGGCGGGCAGCATCGGCGCGATCGCGTAGATCTGGCCCTGGATGCCGCCGCTGCTCGGGCGCAGCGCGTAGGAGCGCACCCCGCGCGGGAACACCATGCTGGTGCCCGAGGGGATCAGATCGCCCGCGACCAGCGAGACCGGCTGGTCGAGGGTGATCGGCGCCTGGAACAGATCGAGCATCGCGCCGGCGGGCAGCACCGCGCCCGAGGCGATGGAGACCGCGAAGGGCAGCACGGACCCGGCGGCGAGCGTGTCGCCGGGCTTCGGATGGGTGCCGCCGGGAATGATCTGGCCGGGCTGGAACAGCACCGCGCCGGAGCCATCGCGGATGGCGGCGGTCGCGACCCAGCCGCCGGGGGGAAGGACATAGGGGCCGCTGCTGCCGGTCAGGGTGACCGCCATCGGGATGGCCACGTCCGGGAGCAGCGTCGCCGCGCGCAGGGTGATAGGGTAGTTCAGCGACACCGCGGCATTGACCGTGAAAGTGGTGCCCGGTGCCAGCACCACCGGGGCGGGCAGGGTGGCGGGCAGGACGATGGCGGCGCCGAACCGTTCCTGGCCCCTCAGCAGCACCCAGCCATTGTCGTCCGGATTGGGCGTGGCACCGCCGGGCGGGGCGGCGAAGCCGTCGGTGATGCTGCCCGAGATCGTCAGATTGCCGCCGGCGCGGATGATCAGCGCGCCGGGCTCGCCCGAGCCCGGGATGGCGGCATTGGCGTTCGGGCCATAGCGGTAGCCGGCCAGGTTGAGATCGCCGGCGACCGAGAGATCCCCGCCCGGCGTGGCGCTCAGCAGCTGCACCCCCGGCCGCAGATGGAACACGCTGCCATAGGGTCCGGTGAGCCCGGCGATCTGCGCCGCCAGCGCCGGGTTGGCGGCGGCGGCGGCCATGAAGGGGATCGTGTCGGTCTGGTTGATCCGGTCGAGCCAGGCCTGGGTGATCACCCCGTTGGGCGGGGCGTAGCTCGAGAAACCATACAGCGCGACCGAGGCGGCGCCGTTGATGGCGATGCCGCCGCCGGCCGAGATGGCGATGTCGTTGCCGCCCAGCGCCGGCGCGTTCAGGCTGACCTGCCCGCGTGCCACCCCGTCGGCCGAGGCGACATCGATCGCCGAACCCGGCGCCCCC
>DAICZL010000421.1 GCA_027311165.1 bacterium | reverse complement strand
GCTCGCTCGGCCTGCTGCGTGCGGGCAACCAGACCGCGACCACGGTGGAAAGTGCGACCAGCGCCGGCTTCACCACGGAACCGGCGCTGCCGTTCTTTCTGGAGCGCTACGCCGCTGCATACCGCGCCGAGCTGGACGCGTTTATCGACGCGGTGAACGCCGGCACCGCCCCCAACCCGAGCGGACAGGACGGGCTGGCCGCCCTGCTGCTGGCCGATGCCGCGACCCTGTCGGCGCGCACCGGCACGGCGATCAGGCTGACGGCCTGAAGCGGCCTTTCGCTGCTGACTGAAATCAGCTTCACTGGCGCGCCGCATACGCGCGCAGCCGCCGCTTCAAGGGGATTGTTTCAGCATGAAACACGGAGTCATTGCCGTTGCCTGTGCCGCGGCACTCGCGACGCTGCTCGGAGCCGCAACGCCGTCGCTGGCGAAAACACTGGTCTATTGCTCGGAAGGCTCGCCCGAGAATTTCAACCCGATGCTCAACACCACCGGCACCACGTTCGATGCCAACCGTCCGGTCTATAACCGGCTGACCGAGTTCCGTAACGGCTCGACCGAGCTCACCCCCGGTCTCGCGGAAAGCTGGGAAGTGACCGAGGGCGGCAAGGTCTTCACCTTCCATCTGCGCCATGGCGTGAAATGGCAGTCCAATGCCGATTTCAAGCCGACGCGGGATTTCAATGCCGATGACGTGATGTTCTCCTTCGAGCGGCAGTGGAAGGACAGCAACCCCTATCACAAGGTCTCGGGCGGCGGGTACGACTATTTCAGCGACATGGATTTCCCGAAGCTGCTGTCGAAGATCGAGAAGCTCGACGACTTCACGGTGCGCTTCACGCTGACCGAGCCGCAGGCGCCGTTCCTGGCCGATCTGGCGATGGATTTCGCCTCGATCCAGTCGAAGGAATATGCCGATGCACTGCTGGCCGCCGGCAAGCCGGAACTGATCGACCAGGTGCCGATCGGTACCGGCCCGTTCCAGTTCGTGCAGTATCAGCGTGACGCGACGATCCGTTTCCGCGCCTTCAAGGGCTATTGGGGACCGGCGCCGAAGATCGACTCGCTGGTGTTCTCGATCACCAAGGACGCGGCGGTGCGGCTGGCCAAGCTGCGCGCCGGGGAATGCCAGATCATGGCCTTTCCCGCGCTGGCCGATCTGCCTGCGATCCGCGCCGATGCCAGCCTGACCCTGATGCAGCAGCCGGGGCTGAACATCGGCTATCTGGCGTTCAACGTGCAGAAGAAGCCCTTCGATGACGTCCGGGTGCGCCAGGCGCTCAGCATGGCTATCGACAAGAAGGCGATCCTGGCAGCGGTCTATCAGGGCGCCGGCCAGCCGGCGAAGAACCTGATCCCACCCACCATGTGGTCCTACAACGATGCGGTGCAGGACTATCCCTTCGATCCGGAGGCGGCGCGCAGGAAGCTCGCCGAGGCCGGGCTGAAGGACGGGTTCGAGACCGATCTGTGGGCCATGCCGGTCGCTCGTCCCTATAATCCGGATGCCAAGCGCATCGGCGAGATGATGCAGTCCGATCTAGCGAAGATCGGCGTGAAGGCCAGGATCGTCAGTTTCGAATGGGGCGAGTACCGCAAGCGCGCCCAGGCGGGCGAGCCGCAGATGGTCCAGCTCGGCTGGACCGGCGACAACGGCGATCCGGACAATTTCTTCACCCCGCTCGCCGGCTGCCACGACGGCAAGCCCACGGTCAGCAACAACGCCAAATGGTGCGACGCCGAGTTCGACGACCTGATCGGCCGCGCCGCCACCATCGCCGATCAGGCGGCGCGGACGACGATGTACGAACGCGCGCAGGTGATCATGCACGAGCAGGCGCCGTTCTTCATGATCGCCCATTCGGTGGTGTTCATGCCGATGCGCAAGGAGGTGACGGGCTTCAAGATGAGCCCGTTCGGCACCCACCAGTTCGACGAGGTCGATCTGAAGTAGCGCGGAGCCGGCAGTGCTCCGCTACCTGCTCCGCCGGGTCGGGCTGATCCTGCCCGTGTTCGTCGCGGTGACGCTGCTGAGCTTCGTGCTGATCCGGCTGGTGCCGGGCGACCCGATCGAGGTGCGCGCCGGCGAGCACGGCATCGCCCCCGAACGGCTCGCGGAACTGCGCCACCAGTTCGGCCTGGACCAGCCGCTCTGGCAGCAATTCCTGCACTATGAATGGCAGGTGGCGCATGGCGATCTGGGCGTCTCGCTAGTGACCCGCCGCCCGGTCGCCGCGGAGTTCTTCACGCTGTTCCCCGCGACCCTGGAGCTCGGCCTGTGCGCGATGGTCTTCGCGGTGGTGCTCGGCCTGCCGCTCGGGGTGCTGGCCTCGGTGCGGCGCGGCTCGGCGCTCGATTACGGGCTGATGTCGGCGGCCGTCACCGGGGCGTCGATGCCGATCTTCTGGTGGGGGCTGATGATGATCCTGCTGTTCTCCGTCACCCTGGGATGGACCCCGGTGTCGGGGCGGATCAGCGACCTGTTCTTCGTGCCCCCGGTCACCGGCTTCATGCTGATCGACTCGCTCTATTCGGACGATGACGGCGCCTTCCGCTCGGCGGTCAGCCACCTGATCCTGCCCGCCATCGTGCTCGGCACCATCCCGCTCGCCACCATCGCGCGGATGACCCGCTCCTCGATGCTGGAAGTGCTGGGCGAGGACTATATCCGCACCGCCCGCGCCAAGGGGCTGAGCGGGACGCGCGTGGTGGTGGTGCATGCGCTGCGCAACGCGCTGATCCCGGTGGTGACCGTGATCGGGCTGCAGGTCGGCACGCTGCTGGGCGGCGCGATCCTGACCGAGACCATCTTCTCCTGGCCCGGCGTCGGCCACTGGCTGATCGAGAGCATCCAGCGGCGCGACTATCCGGTGCTGCAGGGCGGCACGCTGCTGATCGCCTCGCTGGTGATGCTGGTCAATCTCGGTGTCGATGTGACTTACGGCTTCCTCAATCCCAGGATCCGCCGCTGATGGGCACGAGCCTCGCCGCCGCCGCCGCGCCGATGCCCGGACCGGTCCGGCTGTTCTGGCGCGGCTTCGCCGAGAATCGCGGCGCGGTGCTGGGCCTCGCGGTGATGCTGGTGCTGCTGGTGGTGGCGGTGCTGGCCGGGCAGATCGCGCCCTATTCGCCGATCGAGCAGTTCCGCACCCATTTCCTCGCCCCGCCCGCCTGGGCGCCGGGCGGCAGCACGGCCTTCCTGCTGGGCACCGATGATGTCGGGCGCGATCTGCTCTCGCGGTTGATCTACGGGGCGCGGCTGTCGCTGCTGATCGGCCTGTCGGTGGTGGCGCTGTCGCTCTCGACCGGCACCGTGCTGGGCCTGGCGGCGGCCTTCGCCGGCGGGGTGGTCGATGTCGCGATCATGCGGTTCATGGACGTGGTGCTGGTGTTCCCGAGCCTGCTGCTGGCGATCGTCATCGTCGCCATCCTCGGTCCCGGCCTGTTCAACGCCATGCTGGCGGTGGCGATCGTGACGCTGCCCAGCTATGTCCGCCTGGTGCGGGCCTCGGCGCTGTCGGAACTGGCGCGCGACTACGTGACCGCGACCCGCTCGGCCGGCGCCTCGACGCCGCGGCTGATGTTCTCGACGGTGCTGCCCAATTGCGCCGCTCCGCTGATCGTGCAGGCCTCGCTCGGCTTCTCCGCGGCGATCCTGGATGCCGCGGCGCTGGGCTTTCTCGGTCTGGGCGCGCAGCCGCCCACCCCGGAATGGGGCACGATGCTGGCCGGCGCGCTGCAATACTACCAGCGCGCCTGGTGGGTGCTGGCCTTCCCGGGCTTCGCCATCCTGGCCACGGTGCTCGCCTTCAACCTGCTGGGCGACGGGCTGCGCGATGCGCTCGATCCCCGGCTGAGGCGCTGATGGCCCTGCTCGAGATCAGCGGATTGTCGGTCGAATTCCCGACCGCGCGCGGCCGGTTCCGCGCCGTGGACGGGCTCGATCTCGCGGTCGAGGCCGGGGAGGTGGTCTCGGTCGTCGGCGAATCCGGCTCGGGCAAGAGCGTCTCGATGCTGGCGGCGATGGGGCTCGTGCAGCATCCCGGGCGCATCACCGCCGCGGCGTTGCGCTTCGACGGCGCCGATCTGGCCAGCCTGTCGCCGCGCGGCCGCCGCCGCCTGGTGGGAAGCGAGATGGCGATGGTGTTCCAGGAGCCGACCTCCTCGCTCAACCCGTGCTATCCGGTGGGCTGGCAGATCGCCGAGACGCTGCGCGCCCACCAGGCGGTGCCGCGCGCCGGGCGGCGGGCGCGGGTGATCGAATTGCTGGGCCAGGTCGGCATTCCGGCGCCGCAGACACGGCCGGGGGCGTTCCCGCACCAATTGTCGGGGGGGATGAACCAGCGGGTGATGATCGCCATGGCGATCGCCTGCAATCCCCGCCTGCTGATCGCCGACGAGCCGACCACCGCGCTCGACGTCACCATCCAGAAGCAGATCCTGGACCTGCTGATGTCGCTGCAGCGCCAGCGCGGCATGGCGCTGGTGCTGATCACCCACGACATGGGGGTGGTGGCGGAAACCGCCCGGCGGGTGCAGGTGATGTACGCCGGCCAGATGGTCGAGGAAGCCGCCACCGCCGATCTGTTCGCCGCCCCGCGCCATCCCTATACCGCCGCGCTGCTCGCCGCGCTGCCCGAGCGCGCCCAGGGGCGGCGGCTGCCGACCATTCCCGGCGTGGTGCCGGGGATCGATGACCGTCCGCCCGGCTGCCTGTTCAACCCGCGCTGCGGCTTCGCGACCGCCTTGTGCCGCAGCACCCCACCGCCCTTGTCCGGCCCGGCCGGGGCGCGGGTGCGCTGCCACTATCCGCTGGATGGCGCCGGCCGCCCGACCAATGCCCATCCCGGCGGCGGCGATGCGGCCGCCCGTGGCGGCGCGGGGTCGCCATGAGCGCCGCGCTGATGCAGGCCGACGGGCTGTGCCGCCATTACGCGGTGGGCGGCGGGCCGTTCCGCCGCCCGGGCCTGGTGAAGGCGGTGGACGGCATCTCCTTCACCCTGCGGGCCGGCGAGACGCTGGCGGTGGTGGGCGAGTCGGGCAGCGGCAAATAGACCCTCGGGCGCCTCGCGACGCTGCTGGAGCCGCCCAGCGCCGGTGCCCTGCTGATCGACGGCGAGCCCACCGCCGCCGCCCCGGCCGCGCTGCGCGGCCGCCAGCGCCTGTCGGTGCAGATGGTGTTCCAGAACCCCTATGGCTCGCTCAACCCGCGCAAGACGGTGGGCGCCACCCTGGCCGAGCCGCTGGCGATCAACCGCCGCGGCGACCGCCCCGCGCGGGAGGCTGCCGCCCGCGCCATGATGGACCGCGTCGGGCTGCGCCAGGACCAGTTCGGCCGCTACCCGCACATGTTCTCGGGCGGCCAGCGCCAGCGCATCGCCATTGCCCGCGCCCTGATGCTCAACCCGCGCGTGGTGGTCGCCGACGAGCCGGTCTTGGCGCTGGATGTCTCGATCCAGGCGCAGGTGCTGAACCTGCTGATGGATCTGCAGGAGGAATTCCGCCTGGCCTATCTGTTCATCAGCCACGACCTCTCGGTGGTGCGCCATATCGCCAGCGAGGTGATGGTGATGTATCTGGGACGCGCGGTGGAGCAGGGGCCCAAGGCCTCGATCTTCGCCGCGCCGCGCCATCCCTATACCCGTGCCCTGCTGGCGGCCACGCCCTCGGTGGATCCGGCGCATCGCCGCGCGGCGGTGCCGATCACCGGTGAACTGCCCTCGCCGCTGAACCCGCCGCCGGGCTGCGCCTTCGCCTCGCGCTGCCCGTATGTCCAACCCCGCTGCACCGAACATCGCCCCGAGCCGCGCCTGCTGGAGGGACATCTGGTGGCCTGCCACCGCGCCGAGGAGATCGACTGAGCATGGCCAAGCTGCAGGCCGCCATCGTGGCGGTGACGCCGTTCCAGCAGAATTGCGCGATCCTGTGGGACGCCGAGACCCGGCGCGGCGCGGTGATCGACCCGGGCGGGGATGCCGGGCGCATCCGCGCGGCGATCGCAGGCCGTGGCGTCATCGTCGAGAAGATCCTGCTGACCCACGGCCATATCGACCATGCCGGCGGGGCGTCGGAGCTGCGCGAGGCGCTGTCGGTGCCGATCGAGGGGCCCGACGAGCGCGACCGCTTCCTGCTCGACAACCTCGCCCGCCAGGGCCAGGCCTACGGCATCGGGGACGCGCGCGCGGTGACGCCGGACCGCTGGCTCGCCGAGGGCGACAGCGTGGCGATCGGCGGCCATGAGTTCGCGGTGCGCCACTGCCCCGGCCACACGCCCGGCCATGTCGTGTTCATCGCGGCGCGGCTGCGGCTCGCGATTTTGGGCGATGTGCTGTTCCACGGCTCGATCGGGCGGACCGATTTTCCCTATGGCGACGGCGATGCCCTGCTGCGCGCGATCCGCGACAAGCTGCTGGTGCTGGACGACGAGGTGGCGTTTCTGTGCGGCCACGGCCCGGGCTCCACGATCGGGGCGGAGCGGCGGGATAATCCGTTTCTGCAGGGGCTGGCGGAGTAGGCCAGAGGCGAGGGCTCTGACCCCAGGGCCCGTTGGGTAGACCCGCCAGGGACACGGGGCGCCCCCATCCCCCTTCGGGACCCATGGTCCTTGGGGGGTTCGCTGCCGGCGTGGCGGCCAGCGCGACCGCCGATCCTTTTGGACCCGCAGTCCTCGGGTGGCACTCCGCTGGTCCCTGGCAGGTTCCCCAGGGGGCGGCGCCGGCCGGGCCCCTGGCCTTCCGCGCCGCTCAGAACAGCGCCAGCTGACGTTCCGCCATGCCGCGCGCGGGCAGCGGCGGCGGAGCGAAACGGCTGGCGTCCAGCCCTTCCCGTGCGGTGTCCAGGCCCAGGCTGCGCACGGCGCGGGCGAAGCGGCTGGCCAGCAGATCGGCATAGGGCCCGGTGCCGGCGAAGCGCTGGCCGAAGCGGCTGTCGTTCAGCGCGCCCTCGCGGGTCTGGCGGATCAGGCTCAGCACGTGGCGGGCGCGCTCGGGGACGTGGGTGCCGAGCCAGGCCTCGAAGATCTCGCGCAGCTCATGCGGCAGGCGCAGCAGCACGTAGCCGGCATGGCTGGCGCCGGCGCTGGCCGCGGCCGCCAGGATCTTCTCCAGCTCGGCATCGTTCAGCCCCGGGATCATCGGCGCGGCCAGCACCCCGGCCGGCACGCCGGCGCGGGCCAGTTCCGCCAGCGCCTGAAGCCGCCGCGCCGGGGTCGCGGCGCGCGGTTCCATCTTGCGGGCGAGCGCCGGATCGAGGGTGGTGACCGAGAGATACACCCGCACCAGCCCGCGGCCGGCCAGGCTGGTCAGCAGGTCGAGGTCGCGCAGCACCCCGGCGGATTTGGTGACGATGCTGACCGGGTGGTTGAACCGGTCCATCACCTCCAGCACCGCGCGGGTCAGCTTCAGGGTGCGCTCGATCGGCTGGTAGGGATCGGTGTTGGACCCCAGCACCAGGGTGCGCGCCTGATAGCCGGGCTTGCGCAGCTCCTTTTCCAGCAATTCGGCGACGTCGGGCTTGAACAGCAGCTTGGTTTCGAAATCCAGCCCCGGCGAATAGCCGAGATAGGCGTGGGTCGGCCGGGCAAAGCAATAGACGCAGCCATGCTCGCAGCCGCGATAGGGATTGACCGCGCGGTCGAAGCCGAGATCGGGCGAGACGTTCCAGCTGATCACCGACCGGCTGGCATCGCGGGTCAGCGTGGTGGGCAGCGGCGGCAGCTCGGCGAAATCGGCCGCGAGCGTCTGCCAGCCATCGTCGAACGGCGAGGCCGCCAGCCGGTCGAAACGCGGCGGCGGGTCGATCGTGGCGCCGCGGCCGCGCCGCGCGCCGCCCGGCGGGGGCAGGTCCGGCACGCGGCCGGCGGGCGGGTCATCGACGGCCAGGCCCGTGGTGGCCAGCCCCGTGGCGGCCAGGCGGGCGGCGGCCAGGCCGGCGGCGACGCAGCCCGGCACCGCTTCGTCCGGCGTTTCGCGATCGCGCGTCTTGCCTGCCAGGCTGCCGTGTCGCATGCTGATGTTCCCTGTGCGTTCCTGCTGCGTCCGTGCGTGGTCGATCTTCGTGTCGGGTCCAATCTTCGTGTCGGGTCCGATCTTCGTGTCGGGTCCAATCTGCGTGCGGGCCAATCCCCGGGTTGGGACCGATCTGCCGATTGGGGTCAATCTGCGTGGCGGAGGCGATATGCGTGGCGGGACCAGGGTGGCGTGGCGGAGCCGGCGAGACCGGATTGTCCGGGCGGGACCCGACCGGCTTAGCGGGGGTCAGAGTGGCAAGACGGCGCCGAAGCGTCAAGAACGAAAAGAGAACACGATGCTCTCCGTGGTGATCCCGACGCTGAACGCCGCGCGCGGCCTGCAGGCGACGCTGGCGGCGCTCGGTGCCGTGCCGGATGAGGTGGTGCTGGCCGATGGCGGCAGCACCGATGCCACAAGGGCGCAGGCCGCCGCCGCCGGGGCGCGGGTCGTCGACGCGCCGCGCGGGCGCGGCTGGCAGCTGGCCGCCGGGGTTGCCGCGGCGCGCGGGGACTGGCTGCTGCTGCTGCACGCGGACACCGTGCTCTCGCCCGGCTGGGCAGCGGCGCTCGGGGCGTGCGACCCCGGCCGGGCCGGATATTTCCGCTTCGCCCTCGCCAGTCCGGCACCCCAGGCACGCCGGCTCGAACGGCTGGTCGCCTGGCGCTGCCGCCGCCTTGGCCTGCCCTATGGCGACCAGGGGCTGCTGATCCATCGCGCCCTGCTCGACGGGCTGGGCGGCATCGCGCGGCTGGCTTTGATGGAGGACGTGGCCCTGGCGCGCGCGCTCGGCCGGCGACGGCTGATGGCGCTCGACGCCGTGGCGCTGACCTCGGCCGAGCGCTGGCAGCGCGACGGCTGGCTGGCGCGCTCGGCGCGCAACCTGTGCTGCCTCGCGCTGTATTCCCTGGGGGTGCCGGTGGCGCTGATCTTGCGCCTCTACCGATGAGGGACACGGTGGTGGTGTTCGCCCGCGCCCCGCGGCTCGGGACGGTGAAGCGGCGCCTGGCCGCCGGGATCGGCGACCGCGCCGCGCTGCGGTTCCATCGCGCCGGCCTGCTGGGGCTGCTGGGGGCGCTGCTGGCGGATGGGCGGTTCCGCGTCCGCCTCGCCCTCACGCCGGACCGGGCGCGGATCCGCCTTCCCTGGCCCGTGGCGCGCGTCGGCCAGGGGCAGGGCGCTCTCGGCCGGCGGATGGCGCGGGTCTGCCAGGCCCATCCGCACGGTCGGGTGGCGATCGTCGGCTGCGACATCCCCGATCTGGGGGCCGAGGATGTCGCCGCCGCGTTCCGGGCGCTGGGACGGGCCGAGGCGGTGTTCGGCCCGGCGCGCGACGGCGGCTACTGGCTGGTGGGGCTCGGGCCGCGCCGGCCGGGGCGGCCATTCGCGGCGGTGCGCTGGTCCTGCCCGCACGCCCTGGCCGATACGCTGGCCAATTTCACCGGCCGCCGCGTGGCGCTCTTGCGGACACTGGCCGATGTCGATACCGCCGCCGATCTGCCGACCCCGCCGGCGGCACGGCCTTCTTGCCGGGACAACGATCGGGCAAGGACGTAAGGAAGGCCGGGCTCTGCCCGGACCCGCCAGGGAGCGGCGCTCCCTGGACCTGCATCACCTGGGGGGTAGCCCGCGGGGACCGGGGCCGAGGCCCCCGCGGAAATGAATGATTTCCGGTGATTGCCTCGGCAGGGGCGGATTCGGACAGTGTATCGAAAATCGAAGGGGGGCGCTTCGTCCGTAGACCCGCTCGCGCGGAGGACGAGGCTGCAACCCAATCGGATTTCAAAATTAGATCGAAATAAAAATTCGGCCCGAAGGGTAGGTCTTGCGAGTCGGTTGGCGCCGATGGCCCGTCTCATTCAGACCCGGATGGCCTGAATTTGTCGTTGCACCAGACAGTTTCGCTCTTCTTGCGGATGCGGGTCCCGATGGGCCATGGGGGACCTCAGGTCCCTGGCGGGTCCCAACGGGCCATGGCGGCAGAGCCCTCGCCTTCCTTCCTGCGATCCCGCCCCGCCGCCGAGGGGGCGACTATTGCGCGGCCGGCCGGAGATGCTCGGTCAGCCGGGGCATCAGTTCGACCAGGTTGCACGGGCGGTGGCGGACATCGAGTTGCCAGACCAGGATGTCGTCCCAGGCATCGCGCACCGCGCAGGTGCTGCCGGGCAGGGCGAACAGATAGGTGCCGCCGGCCAGACCGCCCAGCGCCCGCGACTGCATGGTGGACGTTCCGATCTTCTGATAACTGAGCATCCGGAACAATTCCCCGAACCCCTCGATGCGTTTCTCCATCACCCGCTCGAAGGCTTCCGGCGTCACGTCGCGGCCGGTCAGCCCGGTGCCGCCGGTGGTGATCACCACATCGATCGCCGGGTCGGCGATCCATTGGCGCAGCGTGTAGGCGATGGCATCGACGTCGTCGCGCAGGATCGTCCGCGCGGCAAGGTGGTGCCCGGCCGCGAGGATGCGCGCGGCGAGCGCATCGCCGGAGGTGTCATTCTCCGCCGTGCGTGTATCCGATACCGTGATGATTGCGATGTTGACCGGCAGGAAGGCGCGGCTCTCGTCGATGCGTGACATGGCGGTTTCTCCTGCGGCGGGAGAGTTCGCCGCGATCGGCGGAAATGCAAGTACCCGCCGGCGTCAGTGCAGCCGGGCCGCCGCTTCGCGCAGCGGCGCCGATCCGGGGTCGCGGCTGAAGCGGGGAAAGGTCCCGGCCGCGAGTTCATCGAGGCTTCGCGCGGGCAGGCGCAGCCTGGCGGCGTAGATCCAGCTATAGGCCAGCACGCGCTGCACGAAGCCGCGCGTCTCGGTATTGGGGATCGCTTCGATGAACAGCAGCGGATCGCCGTCATCGTGCAGGGTCGCGGCCCAGCGCGCGAGGCTCGCCGGGCCGGCATTGTAGCTGGCCAGCAGCCGGATCAGATCGCCGTTCACAATCTCCTGGCGCGCCAGATAGGCGACGTAGCGCTGGCCGAGTTCGAGGTTGAGCGCGGCATCGCTCAGTCTTTTGCCGCCTCGCGCGGCGAGGCCGGGATCGTTGCCGATATAGCCGGCGGTCACCGGCATGATCTGCATCAGCCCGCGCGCGCCCATGGCCGAGACCGCGTCCGGGTCGAAATTGGATTCCAGCCGGGCCAGGGCATAGATCAGCGCCGGATCGACGCTGAAGCCGTCGCGCGGGCGCAGATAGGGCACCGGAAAGCGCAGCCGGTCGCGCGCCCTGCCGTCCTCGGCCTCGAGGATGTCGGCGAGCTGGGCGGCGAGGTCCATCAGCCCGGCCTGGCCGGCGACCAGCATCACCGCCCGCGCGAGGCCCGGGGTGGTGCGGGCGAGCGGCCACAGCGCGCGCAATTCGGCCTCGGCGCGGGCCGGCTGGCCGACCTGCAGCAGGGCGAAGGCGCGATGGCCCGCGTCGGTATCCGCGACCGCGGCGAGGTCGGCCTCGCCCAGGGTTTCTCCGCCCCAGCCGAAGCCCGGTCCCTGGCCCAGGGTGCGGCGGGCGAGCAGGCCGTAGAAGCTGCGTGGCGCCGCGGCGGCACGCTGCATCCAGGGGATGTAGCCCCCGGGATCGCCGTTGCGCAGATGCGCCCGTGCCGCCCAGAACGAGGCCGCGGCGCGCAGGGCCGGGGTGGTGACGCCGGCCCGCGCCGCCGCCTCGAACAGCGGCTGGGCCTGGCCGGGCTCCCCGAGGCGCCAGGCGGCGAGCCCGGCGACATAGCCTGCCAGCGCCACCTGCTCATGCGGCTCGCGCACCAGGCGGAAGCCGGCGCGGGCGATGCGCAGCGCCTCGGCGTCGCGGTTCTGGGCGAACAGCCCCTGGGCCAGTTCGCCGCGCAGCAGCGCCTCGTAGCCCGCGGTGAGGCCCGGCGTGCGCGCCAGCAGGCGCAGTGCAGCGCCGGCATCGCCGCTGCGGGCATGCTCGGCGATGCTGCGGTCGAGCGCGGGGTTGCGCGTCAGGGTGACGCTGGCGGGCTCGGTCTCCTCGGGCACCGGGTCGGGCAGCGGCGCGGCGCTGAGCCCGGCCGC
>DAICZL010000414.1 GCA_027311165.1 bacterium | reverse complement strand
CCCTATGACCCGCCCTTCTACGGCCCGCCCTATCGCGGCCCGGTGCTGCCGCCGGCGCTGCCCGACCGGATGGGAAATTTCGACACCATCCCCCCCGACGCACCGGAATTCCAGCCTGCCCATCTGTTCGGCTGCGCCCGGCGCACGCTGGATGTCTGGGAATGGTATCTGGGCCACGAGGTCGTCTGGTGGCACGCCGAGGAGCATCCGCGGCTGGAACTGGTCTCGCTGGTGGAGTGGAACAACGCCCAGTCCGGGCCAGGCTTCGTCGAGACCGGGCTCGAGCCCAACCGCTACGGGCAGGAGCAGTTGTTCTGTCTGAACTTCGACATCGTGGCGCACGAGATGGGCCATGCGATCCTGTTCTCCGAACTCGGCGTGCCCGATCCGGCGGGGCTCACGGGGCAGTTCCTCGCCTTCCATGAATCCTTCTCCGACCTGGTGGCGCTGGTCGCGACGCTGCATTTCGACAGCGTGATCGACCGGCTGCTGGCGCAGACCGATGGCAATCTCTACGTGCTCAATCTGGTCAGCCGGATCGGTCCGCTGTCGGATCTCGACCAGATCCGCATCGCCGACAACCGCGTGACCATGGCGGATGTGGCGATGCTGCGGCTGGGGGCCGACGGGCATTGGATCGACCCCACCGGCCGGCACCGTAACGCCCATCATCTGGCGCAGCCGCTGACCGGGGCGATCTTCGACGTGCTGGTCGATCTGTACCAGGACGGGCTGGTGTCCTGCGGGGCGATCGCCGCGGACAACGATCCGCGCGGCTGGACCCATGCCGAGGTCGAGGCGTCGCTCGACTGGGTGCACGAGGCCTCGGCGCGGGCCTTCGCGGCCTTCGCCGAGGCGTTCCGCGCGGCGCTGGTGCGGGCGCGGACCCTGGTCGGGGGGGCGATGGCGCATGTCATGCGCAATGCCGATCCCGACGGGCTGAGCTTCGATACCGTTGCGGCGCTGTTCCTGCTGGGGTTGCTGGAGCAGGGACAGCGGGCGCTGCTGCACGACCTGATCGATACCTTCCTGCTGCGCGGCATCGACCCGCGGGAGGCGCTGTACGGCCTGGCGGCCCATGATCACGCCGAATGGGCGGGCCTGTCCTATGAGCAGCGGGCGGCGCGGGTGGCCGGGGTGCGCGGCCCGGGGCCGTGCGGCTGTGCCCGGGCCTCGGCTTTCCACATCGCGCGGCGGCTGATGCCGCACACCCACCGCGAGACCGCCGAACCATAGGGGCAGGCGCGGATCAGCGTGCGGGATAGTCTTGTATTGGCAATGAAATCGTCTATCTTCCGCCGGCGCGCGGGACCTGAGGCCGTGATGGCCGCGAGGATCGGCGGGAGTTTCTTGCCGTAACCATCGGCGTGCCCGGCGGGCCGGCCATGGGCCGGTGACCGGGCGGCAGTGCCGAGACTGCAAGGGCCAGGGTGACGGGGCCAGGCTGACAGGGCCAGGGTGACGAGGCCAGGCTGACAAGGCCAGGGTGACAGGGCCAGTGCGGCGGGCCCAGTGCGGCGGGCCCAGTGCGGCGGGTCCAGTGCGGCGGGGCCAGGGCGGCAAAGTTTGTGCAACAGGGTCCGGGCAAAACCGTCCGGCCAGAAGGGCAGGGTGTGATGTCAGGCAGTCGTTTCGCGGAAAACTTGCTGGCGCCGTCCTTCGTGCGGCTGTTCGGGCGCAAATTCGTGGGCCTCAGCATTCCACCCGGCCAGATCGCCGCGATGGTGCCTCCTGCCCCGCGCTACCCGCTGAGCCAGCTCGAGGAGGTGGTGACGCCGACCGGAGAGGCCCGGCAGGACCAGCCAGCCGCAGCCGGGTCGCCTGCGGATGCGGCAGGGCCGCATGACCGTCAGCTCGCGCGCATCTATGGGTTCAGCTATCTGGGGCATTATTACAAGCTGTTTCCGCCGGCGGTGTTCGTGGTGGTCGGACCGGGAGACGAAGTCACGCCGGCGCAGGCGCCGATCGCGATGGATCAGATCGGCGTGGAGTTCAAGGACCAGGTCTTCGCCGATGGCATCCGCGTCTGGGGCTTCGACAAGCTCGACCAGGTGATCCGCATCGATATCAACACCGGCTTTCTGCAGGATCTGCTGTTCGATCCGGAGGTGAGCGGTGCCGAGAACGTCACCGGCGGCCCTAATCCGGACGGCTCCGTTCCGACCCAGCACGGTTCCATGGTGGGCCGTGGCAATCTGGTGGGCCGCGGCAATCTGGTGGGCCGCGGCAATCTGATCGGACGCGGCGGCAGCTGATGGGCTCACCCCCCGGCTGAGCGGCGCTGGCGTGCCGCCCGGGAGGCGTTGGGATGCGTATCCGGGCGCGCCCGGCCCCGGCCCGGCCGGCGCCGAGCCCTGGTCCTGTTCTCCCACCTTGCCCCGCCGGAACGGACCATGATCACCGGCTGGACGTTCACCGCGACCTTTGGCCCATCCCGGCCCAGCCAGCGTCCGACTGCCGCCCGGCGATGGTGCTGATCCCGTCCATCCTCGCGCACGATCACATCAGGTTGGCACATCAGGTTGGCACATCAGGTTGGCGCATCAGGTTGGCATCAACCGCGATAGAATTGCTTGACACGACAGAGCGCTGGAGCGCGATCGGCCCGCAAATCCGATTGAAACCGGGTCCGATCGCGCTCTCGCGCCCGAACCGGTCGGACTGGATCGCGTGCTCATCGTGCCGCGTCCGGTCGGCGCGGAAGGACAAGGTGACGGCGGATCGGAGGAAGGGGCTGCGCCGAACGCCGATCGATGACTGGTATCCTCGGGATCGAAGGGAGTGACGATGCCTCGCATGGACCTGCGGCCGAGCTTCGTGGCGGCGTTTCCGCAACACCGCGTCAGCGGTGCGGTGAAGCGGCCCGGGCCTGGCGCGCCGTGGGTCGGCGCCGCGGCCGCGCCGCTCTGCGTCGCGCCGCAGGGCTGAGCGCGGGATGGCGCCGCGGAGCGAGGCTGTCATTATCGGCGGCGGCCCCGCCGGGCTGATGGCGGCTGAGGTGCTGGCCGCCGCGGGCACCGCCGTGACGGTGGTGGAGCGCATGCCCTCGGTCGGGCGGAAGCTGCTGCTGGCCGGCCGCGGCGGGCTCAATCTGACCCATAGCGAGGATCTGCCGTGCTTCCTCGCCCGCTACGGCACCGCCGCTTCCCTGCTCGCCCCGGCGATCGCCTTGTTTCCGCCGCAGGCCTTGCGGGGCTGGAGCGAGGGGCTCGGCCAGCCGACCTTCGTGGGCTCGAGCGGGCGGGTGTTTCCAGTGGCGCTGAAGACCTCGCCGCTGCTGCGCGCCTGGCTCGCGCGGCTGCGCCTGCTCGGGGTCGAATTCCTGCTGCGCCATCACTGGGAAGGCTGGGACGGGGCCGGCGCGCTGTGCCTGCGCGGCCCCGACGGTGCGGTGCGCCGGCTGCGCCCGGCCGCGACGCTGCTCGCCCTCGGTGGCGCCTCCTGGCCGCGTCTCGGATCCGATGGCAGCTGGACCGCGACGCTCGCCGCCCGCGACGTGGCCGTCACCAGACTGGAGGCGGCCAATTGCGGTGTCACGCTGGACTGGTCGGCGCCGTTCCGCGGCCGCTTCGCCGGCACCCCGCTGAAGCGCATCGCCGCATCCGCCGGCGGGCCGGGCCTGCGCGGCGAGGCGGTGGTGACCGAAACCGGGCTGGAAGGCGGGGTGATCTATGCCCTTTCGGCTGCGCTGCGCGCCGCGCTCGCATCCCAGGTGCGGGATCCGGCGGGGGCGTTCTCCGCGGCGGCCGGCGCGAGGGTGGTCCTGAGCCTGGATTTGCGACCCGATCTGAGCGAGGAGGCGCTCCGAGCCCGGCTCGACCGGCCGGCGCAGGGCCAGTCGCTGGCCAATTTCCTGCGCAAGACCGTCGGGCTGGCACCGGTCGGGATCGGCCTGCTGCGCGAGGCGGCGCTGGCCGAACCGGATGCGCTTGGGTCCGCCGCCGCGATCGCGCGGACGATCAAGCGGCTGGACCTGCCGGTGCTGGGGCTCGCCCCGATCGGGCGGGCGATCTCCTCGGCGGGGGGGAGCGCCTGCGAGGAACTCGACGCGGGCTTCATGCTGCGCCGGCTGCCGGGGGTCTTCGCCGCCGGGGAGATGCTGGACTGGGAGGCGCCGACCGGGGGCTATCTGCTGCAGGCGGCCTTCGCGACCGGGGCGGCGGCGGGTCGCGGCATGCTGGCCTGGCTGGCGCGGGGGCAGACGTAGCAGGCCAGGGCGCGATCGGTCCGGCCCCCGCGATCTCCCTGGCCTCATAAAGAACCCCCGGCGGGAAGTATCCCCCCGCCGGTGGGTCCCACTCTGAGGCCATCGGGGCCGAAGCCCTGGCCTTGCCGCGCCCGCGTTGCGCCGGTGGCCGCTTTACAGCCCGGGCAGCGCCTGGGTGCCTTCCATCTGCACCGCCATCAGCTGGTTCGGATCGAGCCCGAGCGCGGTCAGCACGGTGGGCGCGATCTGCGTGGTCAGCACCGGCGTGTAGTTGATGCTGGGCGTGATGCCCGGCGCCGAGGCCAGCAGCACCACGTTGCGGTCGTCGATGTTGAAGCCGCCATGCTCGGCGAGCTTGGTGCCGTGGGTGTAGATCACGCCGTGATCGACAACCGCGATGAAGTCGGGCGTGCGGCTGTCCTTGGCCGGGTCGTTGTAGAGCAGCTTGAGCGAGTCCGCACCCAGCAGCTGGGCGATGCCGAGCGGGACCGCGTTCTCTTTCAGGAACTTCGCATACGGCCCGAGATCGGTCGCGCGGGTCTCGGGCTGCAGCCAGACGACCGCGACGTCATCGCCGATATGGTGGGCATAGCCGGGCTGGGTGGTGTAGGGCGTGTCGTCCAGCGCCCGGCGCAGCGAGGGATCGATCGGCGACTGGCCGTGCTTGGCGCTGACGATGAACAGGGTGCTGTCGTAGAGGCCGTTGGCGATCAGATCGTCAAGCATGGCGCCGAGCGAGGCATCGACGAAGGCGAGCTGCTCGGTGAGCGCATTACCGGGGGTGGCGAGCGCATCGGTGTAGCCGCCGGTCAGGCCGGGCGGATCGAGCGGGCCGGAGGTGGCGAGCTTCTGGCCGATGCTCACCGCCTGAAAGTTCATGCCCATGATCGCGGGCACGCCGACGCTGTGCTTGCCGGTGCTGTCGAGCCCGTGCAGCTCGTTCAGGATGGCCCGCACCTTGATCGCGTCGTAGTTGCGAACGGCGGTGTAGCTCGTGGTGTTGTCGGTGGTTAAGCCCGGGATCAGCGAGTTGATCTCGGGGG
>DAICZL010000410.1 GCA_027311165.1 bacterium | reverse complement strand
CAGCGCCGCCAGATAGGGCACGCCGAACCCGTCCAGCATGATCACCATCAGATAGGCGCCCAGCATCGAAAACTCGCCCTGGGCGAAGTTCACCACGCTGGCGGCGCGGATCAGCAGTACGAAGCCCAGCGCCACCAGCGCATAGATCGCCCCTATGCCAAGGCCGGTGAACAGCAGCTGAAACAGGATGCCCATCGATCGGACCCGGTCCCCGGTTCAGTCCGTGAACTCGATATGCCGGTCGAACACGACCTTGCCGGCTTCGTTGCGCACGATATTGTAACCGTGCAGCCCATCACCATTGGCGTCGAAATTATAGTCGCCTTCCACACCCTTCAGCCCTCGGATCGCCAGGATGGCGCTGCGCATCTTCGCAGGCTCGGTGCCGCCGGCGGCCTCGATGGCGCGGGCCAGCACGTTCACGGCATCGAATGTCCAGGAGGCGAAATTATCCGCACGCACCTTGAAGGTCTGCTGATAGAGATCGGCGAAGGCACGGGTTTCCGGGCTGGCGTCGGGAGTGAAATCCGCCACACCGTAGGTGCCGAACAGCGCCCGCCCGGCAAGGTTCATCGCCGTCACGGCGACGATCGAGGGCGAGCCGATCCAGCTGGCCCCGACGCCCAGCTGGCGCAGCTGGCGGGCGAACACCGCGAGATCGTTCTCGAAGGTGAAATAGCTGGCGATCACATCGACATCGGCCTGCTTCACCGCCAGCACGACCGGGGTGAAATCGGGCTGCTGGTTCGCGTAGCCCTGCACCTGCACCGGCTTGACCCCGAGCTTGTCCAGGCTGTCGGTCAGCGCCTTCATGCCGCCCGTGCCGAACGCGTCGGTGGAGTGGATGATGACCCATTTCTGCTTTTTCAGCTCCTTGACGCCGTATTCAGCAATCACCCGGGCCGAATACAGGTCGTTGGGCCGGCAGCGGAACAGCCAGGGATTGCCCATATGGGTCAGCGAAGGGTCGGTGCCGCCGAACATCACAGGCTTGCCGAGCTTGGCGGCATCGGGTGCCATGGCATGCACCTGGGTCGAGCGGATGGAGCCCAGGAACGCCACCAGATCGGGCTGCGCCGCCAGCCGGCTGAACGCCAGAACGACACCTGGATTGGTGGTCTGGTCATCTTCCACCACGATCTCGATCTTGCGGCCCAGCACGCCACCCCGGGCATTGATCGCGTCCAGCGCGAGCTTGGCACCGTTGACCTGATAGCGGCCGGATTCCGCCGCCGGACCGGTCAGCGGCGCCACCTGGCCGATGCGGATCGGGTCGGCCGCGCGGGCTCGCGCAGGAAGGGACAATGCGGCCGCGGCGGCCAGCAATCCGGCACGACGTGTGATGGGCATGCGGCGTTGCTCCCAGAATTATTGGAGGCGGGCGGTTGATCCACCTTTTTTCGTCCAAAGCCAAAGACCAGAAGCGATTGAGACCACAGCCCCGCCCGCACGACAAGCCGGCACTTGCGGCGCGGGGGCAGGCGCATGGCCAGGCCAGGGCTCGACCCCCATGGCCCATCGCGACCCGCCAGCCACCAACACCCCTTTGGCCCGCACTCCCTGAAGAGCACCCCACAGCGCGCGAGGTCTGCCGCCAAGACCGCAGCTTGTTTTCCCGAGGGGACATGGCGGCGAAGGCCTGCGGTCTGGCCTTATCCCGCCGGCCTCTACGGCGCGCCCGGCTTCAGGTGATCATACGTCGCACTCAACCTCAGCCGCAGATACTCGGCACTGGTGATCGGCGGATAGCGCGGCGCCTCCCCGGGCGCGAGGCAGCTTGGCAGGGCCTCGACCAGCGCGTCAGGGTTCGCATCGGCGAAGAAGGCAACCGAGTAGCGCTCCTGAACAGGTTGCCTGACCCGGTGGGGGGTGGAAACATAGATATCGTTCGTCCAACGCATCAGACAGTCGCCGATATTGCAGACATAAGCGCCCGGCACGTGCGGAGCGTCCAGCCAGACCCCGTCGCGGCGGCGAACCTGCAGTCCGGCCACGCCATCGGTGGCCAGGATGGTCAGATTGCCATAGTCGGTATGTTCGCCGGCACCGAGCTCCTGCCCTCCGGGCACGGCATGACCGGGGTAGTGCAGCAGCCGCAGGATCGCCGCCGGGCGATCCATCTTGTCGGCGAAGAACTCCTCGGCAAGCCCGAGATCGCGGGCAAAGCCGCGATGGATATCGAGTTGGAGGCCCATGCAGGCGTCGTAATAGGCGCACACCGCCGCGCGCCAGCCGGGTAAATCGGGCCAGAGATTGACCCCTCGCAGCGGCTTGCCGGCGAGGATTTCGGGATCGTCGGCAGCGAGATCAAGGCCAATATTGAAGGCCTCCTTGCGGTCCGGCGCCGCGTGCTCGTCCAGACGCTCGGTCCCGAAGCCGACATAGCCGCGGTTGTGGGGCGAGCGCTTGATCGACAGCGCCTCCTTCGCGGCGGCTGGCAGCGCGAAAAACCTCCGTGCCGCGTCGAACACGCCGCGATGCACCGGCTCAGGGACCCCGTGGCCGCAGACATAGAAGAACCCCACCTGGCGACAGGCCTGGCCAAGCGCCGCGGCGACCGCGGCGCGGGCGGCAGGATCGGTCCTGCGCAGGCCGGAAACATCGATCATGGGGATGTCGGACATGAGTGCGCTGTGCCCTTCCTGGCTCGCAGAGGGGTTCAGTTTGCACATCCGCAGACGTCCCGTGGTGGTTCTTTTCGGGATCTTGGACCGGATGGTGGAGGGTGGGGCGAGAGCGGTCAGTCGTCAGTGGGACCCGAACGCTGTGATCGTGGCCTCTATTTAGGTAAGGAGACAGAGCGAACCGCCCGCCCCAGCACGCCGGGCTTGTTCGTCCCCCGTGAAGCTCCTCCATTTCAGGCGGCCGCGTTGGCCGATGCTGGTGCCGGCGGTCTGACTTCTCCCAACATTGCGGCGAGCAGGCAGGCAAAATGCCGGGCCAGCCACCAGCGGAGGAGCCTGAGAGTGTGTCCGGCGGCGGCGAGCGGGGCGTTGATGGCGTCGCCGTCGGGTCCGAGGAGGCAGTTGCGGTCGAGATGGCCGATCCTGCTTCATGTGGCCGATCAGCGGTTTGACGGTATTGCGGCGGCGGAGTTCGCGGCGAATGGTCGGGGTGATGCCGCGTTTCTGGCGGCTGATGAAGACGCGGTGCCGCCCGGTGTGGTGGCCGCGCTGGCCGCGATCGGCAAAGGCGCGCGCGACGGCGACGCCGGTGATCCGCCCGGTCTTGGCGATCTGGGCGGCCAGGGTGTGGCCGTCATCGGGGTTGGCGGGCAGGGCGCGCGCGCCGAGGACGCACCGCCCGCCTGGGGCTGCGGCCTTGGTGGTGGCAATCGAGACCTTGACGCCGAACGCGAAGCGCGCACGAGCCCTGCATTTGCCGATGCACGTCACCTCCGGCGCGTGCAGAGCATGGCGCGTGCAGAGAATAGAGTCTGGCACTGCCACGATC
>DAICZL010000409.1 GCA_027311165.1 bacterium | reverse complement strand
CCGCGCCGCGCCGGCGGAGATCCGCCCGCGCGGCGGCAGCCCGACGGCCTTGAAGATCATGCCCATGCCGCGTTCGATATGGCGGAAACGATAGCACTCCATCGCGCCGGCCATGTAGGCGGCCGAGCAGCGCGCGTGCGCGTAGGCGGTCTCCGGCGGTTCGTTGCCGCAATGCCAGGCATAGGCGAGCTCGTCATCCTCGCTCTCGGCGACGCGGCTGGCCGCGATGCGCAGGCGGCGCAGCAGGCCGATGTGCTCGCGCCCCAGGTAGCGGCGCAGATGGTCGTAGAACAGTTTGAAATGGCGGAACTCGTCGGCGGCGATCTGCTGGCAGATCTGGCGCAGCAGCGGCTCCTCCGCCCGCTCCGCCAGCGCGGTGTAGTAGGACGAAGTTCCGGTTTCTACCATGCAGCGCGCGATCAGCTCTCCGGCGCGCGAGCCGCGGATCGAGGCGGTGGCGTCGAGGGGAATCTGGTAGCCCGCCTTGTAGCGGGCGAAGGCGGCGGCGAAATCCCAGCCGGGATCGGCCAGCGCGGCCCAGCGGCCCAGCGCCTCGCCATGCTGCACTTCCTCCTCGGCCCAACGGTTGGCGGCGGCGCGGAAATCGGGATCGTCGGCGAACACCTGGTTGAGATAGCGCGCATAATCGATGCCATTCCGCTCCACCATGGCGGCGGCCTTCACCAGGGGGACCAGGGCGGGATCGACGCGAACCGGGTCGAACCGGTCCCAGCCGAGCTGTTCCAGCTTCCAGTGCTTCATGGGCGCCGTTTAGCAGGCGGCGGCGATTTGCCCAAGCGCCCCATTCAGACCCCGAACGGGATGCCCTCCCGGCGGTAGATGTCGCGGATCAGCCTGAGCAGCAGGGACAGCTCGGAGGAGGGATCGCCCTTGCGCGTGCTCATGATGACGGGCGAGACGATCGCTTCCTGCGCGAATGGCCGATAGGCCACGTTGTCGCGCCGCAGCCGCTCGACGGAGGCGGGCACGAGGCACACCCCCGCCTCGGCGGCCACCAGGCCGAGCGCGGTTTGCAGCTCGCGCACCTCGTGCACCGCGGGCGGCTTGAGCCCGGCGTCACGGAACAGCGCCAGCACCTGATCGGCATAGCTCGGTCGCGGCGCCTTGGGATAGACCACCAGTGGCGAGGTGGCGAGGTCGGCGAGTTGCGGCGGTCCGGCGCGCGCCGCCAGCAGCGGATGTTTCGTGGGCAGCGCCGCGATCAGCTTCTCGTTGCGCAGCAGCAGGCGGTCCAGCGCGGGGTCGTCGAACAGGATACGTCCGAAACCGACATCGATGCGCCCGTCCTTCAATGCCGCGATCTGTTCGAAGCTGGTGAGCTCGATCAGCGCCACCTCCACGCCCGGACGCGCGGCGCGGTAGCGGCGGATCACTTCCGGCAGCTTGCCATAGAGCGTGGAAGCGACGAAGCCGACCGCGAGGCGAACGCTGGCCGCGTCCCGCAACCGGACGGTCATGCGGGTCATTTCCTCGATCCGTTCCAGCACCTGCACCGCCTGTTCGTAGAACAGCCGGCCCGCCTCGGTCAGCCGCACCGGTCGGCTGCCACGCTCGATCAGGAGCAGGCCAAGCTCGTCCTCCAGCGCCTGGATCTGCCGGCTGAGCGGAGGCTGGGCGATACGCAGCCGCAGGGCGGCGCGGGTGAAGTTCCGCTCGCGCGCGACGGCGGCGAAATAGCGCAGCTGGCGCAGTTCCAACGATACCTCCCGGGTATGGAGCCGACCCATTTAGTCTTGGACGCCCGGTTCCGGAAGGTGCGATACGGCTCGCGTCCAAGACCGACCGAACCAAGCCCAGGAGGAGCCGGAATGTCGAACGAGCCGCACGCCGTCTTGCAGGCCGCGCTGGAAGACGATCCGGCGCGCGGGGTCCATCGCGTCGCCCGCGACATCTTCACCGATCCGGCGCTGTTCGAGCTGGAGATGAAGCACATCTTCGAGGGCAACTGGATCTATCTGGCGCACGAAAGCCAGATTCCGAACCCGAACGACTATTTTACCACCACGATGGGCCGCCAGCCGATCTTCATCGCCCGCAACCGGGCGGGCGAGCTCAATGCCTTCCTGAATGCCTGCTCGCATCGCGGTGCGATGCTGTGCCGCCACAAGCGGGCCAATAAATCCACCTATACCTGCCCGTTCCATGGCTGGACCTTCAGCAATGCCGGCAAACTGATCGCGGTGAAGGACTCACGCGGGGCCGGTTACCCGGAAGCGTTCAACAAGAACGGATCGCATGACCTGACCAAGGTTGCGCGCTTCGAATCCTATCGCGGCTTCCTGTTCGGAAGCCTCAATCCGGATGTCCTGCCGCTTACCGAACATCTGGGAGAAGCCGCCCGGATCATCGACATGATCGTGGACCAGTCGCCGGAGGGGCTGGAGGTGCTGCGCGGGTCATCGACCTATGTCTATGACGGCAACTGGAAGTTACAGACCGAGAACGGCGCCGACGGCTATCATGTCAGTGCGGTGCATTGGAATTATGCCGCGACGACCAACCATCGCAAGCAAGCCGAACAGGTGGACACCGTTCGCGCGATGGACGCCGGCGGATGGGCCAAAAAAGGCGGTGGGTTCTACTCGTTCGAACACGGCCACCTGCTGCTGTGGACCAACTGGGCCAACCCGGAAGACCGTCCCAACTCGGGCCGGCGGGACGAACTGGCCGAACGGTTAAGCCAAAACCAGGCCGACTGGATGGTGCAGCGGTCCCGCAATCTGTGTCTCTACCCCAATGTTTATCTGATGGACCAGTTCAGCTCCCAGATTCGCACCTACCGGCCGATCGCCGTGGATAAGACCGAGGTCACGATCTACTGCATCGCACCGAAGGGCGAGGATGCCGAGGCGCGCGCCCGCCGCATCCGCCAGTACGAAGACTTCTTCAACGCCAGCGGCATGGCGACGCCTGACGACCTGGAGGAATTCCGAGC
>DAICZL010000396.1 GCA_027311165.1 bacterium | reverse complement strand
CCGCGGTGGGGGCGGCGGGCGCCCACGCGTGTATCCCTGCAGCCATCAGACGAGGCACGATACGATGGGCGAGACGATCAGGCCGCCAGACATCCCAACCGCCACGCCACGGCGGTCGCGCCGGGTCTCGGCGATCTGGCTGATCCCGCTGGTCGCCATCGCCATCGGCGGCTGGCTCGCCTGGGACACGATGTCCAAGCAGGGGCCCAGCATCACGCTGACCTTCGACAATGCCGAAGGGCTGGTGGCCGGCCAGTCGCAGCTCAAGTTCAAGGATATCGTGCTCGGCACGGTGAGCCGGCTCGACCTGGTCGACGATCACACGCGCGTGCGTGTCACCATCGCCACGACGCGCCAATCCGAGCCGCTGCTGACCGACACCACCCAGTTCTGGGTGGTCAAGCCGCGGCTGTTCGCCGGCAACATCTCCGGGCTCAACACCCTGCTGTCGGGCGCCTATATCGGGATGTTGCCGGGCCGGACCGAGGGCAGGCGGCAGCTCGACTTCGTCGGGCTCGAAAACCCGCCGGTGCTGGAGACCAATGTCGCCGGCCATATCTTCCTGCTCAAGGCGCCGCGGCTCGGGTCGATCTCGATCGGCTCACCGGTGTTCTTCCGCGACCTCTCTGTGGGCACGGTGCTCGGCTGGGACATCGCCGACATGGCGACCAGCGTCACGGTCCATGTCTTCGTCTCCGCGCCCTATGACAATTATGTCCACGACCAGACGCGGTTCTGGGATGCCTCCGGCATTTCCGTGAATCTCGGCCCCTCGGGGGTCGCGCTGAAACTGGCATCGCTGCGGGCACTGCTGCTGGGCGGCATCGCCTTCGACACTCCGGCGACCGAGGCCGCCACCGAGATCAGCGCGGCCAACCATGTCTTTCCGCTGTTCACCGACGAAGAGGCCGCCAACGCCGCCTCCTATACCAGGACCCTGCCGCTGATCTCGTATTTTCCCGGCTCGGTGCGCGGTCTTGCCGCCGGAGCCGAGGTCACGGTGCATGGGCTGATGGTCGGCCATGTCACCGATGTCCGGCTGAGCTACGATCCGGTGAAAGGCGCCATCACGGCGCCGGTGCAGTTCGAGGTGCAGCCCGAGCGGGTGGTGGGCATCGGCAAGCACATCTATGCCTCGGTGGCCGAAACGGTCGCAGCCCTGATCAGGCAGGGCCTGCGCGCGAGCCTCACCAGCGCCAGCCTGATCACCGGCCAGCAGATGATCGCGCTCGATTTCGTGCCCGACGCGCCGCCGGCGGAGATGACCATCGAGGGGGGCAGATTCGTGATGCCCATCACGGGCGGCGGCGGACTTTCCGACCTGCAGGCTTCGGCGACCAGCCTGCTGGAAAAGGTCAACGCGATCCCGTTCGCGGAGATCGGCAAGAATCTTGACGGCATCCTGTCGGCAGCGAACGGAGTGGCCAACGGCGCGCAGCTGCGCCAGTCCCTGACCGATGCCGCCGCGACACTGGCCAGCGTGAAGGCCGTGGCGGCCCATCTGGACAGCGGCCTCAGCCCGACGCTGAAACAACTGCCGGAAGTCGTCACCAGCATCGAGCGGACGATGGCGGGCGTCAGCCACCTGGCCGAGTCGCTCGATCATGGCTATGGCGACAACACCAAGTTCAACCGCGATCTGGAGCGGCTGCTGGTGCAGCTCAACGAGGCGATGGGCTCGGTGCGCGCGCTCGCCGATCTGCTGGCGCGCCATCCTGAAGCCCTGATCAAGGGACGGACCGATGGAGGTGTCGAGTGACCACCCTGAAACGTCTCGTTCCGTTGGGGCCTGTCCCTTTGGGCCGCATGGCGCTGGACCAGGGCAGGCGGGGCAGATGGGTGCTGGCGATGCTGCCGCTGCTGGCATTGCTGCCCGGCTGCTCGTCGCCCAACCCGGTGCTGTTCACGGTCGCATCCCAGGACGGCCGGGTGCAGACCGGCGCGCCGGCGGTGATCCTGCTGCAGCGGATCGGCCTCGCGCGGTATCTGGAGCGCACCCAGATCGTCGCCTCTGCCGAGAACTACAAGCTGGATGTGCGGGCGAATGACTGGTGGGGCGAGCCGCTCGGCGCGATGCTCAGCCGCATCCTGGTCGAGGAGCTCGGCCAGCGCCTGCCGGGCAGCACGCTGCTCAGCGAGGACGGCGCCGTATCGTCCCGGCCCGATGCCACGATCGAGCTGAACCTGCGCCGGCTCGACAAGGACGCCACCGGCATGCTGGTTCTCCAGGCGCAGGCGGCAATCGATTTCAGGGGCCGGGACGCCCCGGTGCTGCAGAATTTCCGCATCTCCGTGCCGCCCCCCTCGCCGGGCATCCCCGGCGAGGTCGCGGCGATCAGCAGCGCGGTCGGCCAGCTCGCCGACGGTCTCGCCGCGATGCTCACCGCAGGCCCGGCCGGCCGATGAGCCAGCAGGCGGCCGGCCCCTTGCGACAGATCCGCGAATGCCCTGGCTGCGGGCTGTTCCAGGCGGTGCCGCCGCGGGCGCGGGGAATGGTGGCGCGGTGCCTGCGCTGCCCCACGACCTTGCAGCGTCAGCCGCCGCCGCCCCTTCATCACGCGGCCGCGCTCACCGCCGCGGCGCTGGTGCTGCTGGTGATCACCTGCATGACCACGCTGATGCAGGTGCAGACCGCCGGCATGTCGCACAGCGCGGATCTGTTCTCCGGCCCGGAGGAACTGGCCCGCCGCGGCATGGCGGTGCTCGGCCTCGTCGTCGTCTTCGTGACCGTGCTGGCGCCAACCGGCAAGCTGGTCGGCACGCTCTACGTCCTGCTGCGGCTCGCCGAGGTGCCGCCGCCGGGTCATCTGCGCCAGGTCTTCGTGCTGGTCGAGCGCCTGCGCCCCTGGTCGATGGTCGAGGTCTTCGTCCTCGGCGTGTTCGTGGCCTATGTGAAGCTGGTCGACGTGGTACGGATCGACCTCGGCACCGGCGTGTTCGCGCTACTGGCGCTCACCATCGTCTTCGTCTGGGCCGACAGCGCGCTCGACCGCCAGGCGGTCTGGGACCGGCTCAACCGCCAGGCGGTCTGGGACCCGCTCGACCGCAGCGATGCCTCCGACGACGTCGCCAGCGCCTGGACCACGATCCCTGAAGATGCCGTCGGCTGCGAGACCTGCGGTCTGGTCAGCCGCCGCCGGGCCGAGCATTCGCGCTGCCCGTGCTGTGCCACAACGCTGCACGCACGCAAGCCGGACAGCGTGGCGCGGACCTGGGCGCTGGTGATCGCCGCTGCGGTGCTCTATGTGCCGGCCAACGTGTTTCCGGTGCTGACGGTGGTGCAGCTCGGCGCGGGGGCGCCCAGCACCATCCTGGGCGGCGTGCGGGAACTGGTGCTGGCGGGCATGTACCCGCTCGCGGCACTGGTGTTCTTCGCCAGCGTGGCGGTGCCGATGATGAAGCTGCTCGGCCTGTCGGGAATGCTGCTCGCTACCCAGACCGGTTTCGGCGGCTGGCTGCACGACCGCACCCGGCTGTATTACGCGGTGCGCTGGATCGGCCGCTGGTCGATGATCGACATCTTCATGGAAGCGCTGCTCGGCGCCCTGGTGCGGTTCGGCAACGCGATCACCATCGAACCCGGCATCGGCGCACTGGCCTTCTGCGGGGTGGTGATCCTGACCATCTTCGCCGCCGAGACCTTCGATCCGCGGCTGATGTGGGACAGCGCCCGGGGCGAGGCGGCGGCGTAGAGCCGCTCCCTCCCCGGCCGCCGCCTGCCGGGAAAACCGGGATGGCTGGCAGGGGCTACCGCCAGCCGGACCAGGCCCGCCCGGGCAGCCGATCGCCCCGATCAGCCAAAGCCGAGGCGGGGCGGCGTCAATGCCCGATCAGCGCCGCCCCGACCGCGCAGACCGTCTCATCCTGAGAGCCGGTGCCGCCCGAGCAGCCGATCGCCCCGATCAGCTTGCCATCCTCGACCAGGGGAAGGCCACCGCGCGCACCGATCATGTCGTCCACCGTGGCGAGGTAGCGGACATCGGATTTCTGCATCGCATCCTCGATCGCATGGGTCGGTCGGCGGAACTTCACCGACGTGCGGGCCTTGTGCTCGGCCACCGCGATCGAGCCGAGCTGGGCCCCGTCCATCCGCCGGAAAGCGACCAGGTTCGCCCCGGAATCGACCACCGCGATATTCATCATCCAGCCCCGCCGCGCTGCCTCCTCCTGCACCGCGGTGATCGCGGCCTCGGCGCGGGCAAGGGTGATCGGCGCGCCATAGGGGATGTTGAAGGGCATCTTCTCCGGCACGGCATCGAGCGGCGAAACGGCGGCCGTCTGGGCAGTGGCGGCGGCGGCGGCCAGCAGCAGGCAGGCGAGCAGCAGGATGCCGCCGGCCAGCAGAGCGACGGCCAGAGACCGCGCGGTCAGCGGAATCGCCGGGGACACGGTGGACCGGTTGGGGCGCATGGTCGGAACCTCCCTGTTGATGATGCCGGTTCACGGCACCTGTTGCCGCGACCGGGGGTCTCGCTGGCCACACCCCACGACCGCGTTTCGATCAACTCTAGCCACCCCAGCCCGGCGCGGCAAAGCCGGCCGGTCGGAGACCGGCGCGACACGACGGAGCGGCACGGTCTGGATGCGCCGCACCGGCGGACCCACATCTGCACCGGCCGGGTCGCCCCGGCACAGCAGGGGCAGCACCGATGGACGAAACCGCGAAGCCGCGGCGCGTGGAGGTGACAACCGAATTCCTGGCGACCGCGCGCGCCCGCCAGGCGGCTTATGCCGAACAGCGGCGCCTGCACCGGCAGGCCTGGTTCCGCCCCGCCGAAGCCGAGACTGAAACGGAACAAGCCCCGGAACCCGCCCAGGCCGGGCGCCCCCGGGCGCGCGGCAAGATCCACGACCGACGCCAGGACAGCCTCGATCTGTAGAGCCCCCCGCCGGCCGGGCGCCGGGATCAGGGGCAGGACCGGAAGGCTCTGCTCTTCAGGACACATGCGGGAACACCCGATCCCTGGTGGTTCCCGTGGGGTGGTTCCCGTGGGGTGGTTCCCGTGGACGGTGCGCAGCCCGGGGCGTGCACTATCCGGGATGGGGCGTCGCCGCCCTGCCCGGCAGCCGGGCAAAGAGTTCACCGCCGATGCGGCGGAGCCAGGATCCCCGATAGGCGCCGTCCGTCGCCCGCAGATAATCGCGCGCAAAGGCCGCTTGCGGACCGCGCCGCTTAATGCCCCGCGCGCCCAGCGCCGCGGCCAGCCCGGCCAGGCTGGGGCGCCACAGCCCGTTGCGTCCGCCCTTCACCAGATAGCCGCAGGCCCGCGCCCAAAAGCGCAGCCCGGTGCCGTGCCAGGCCCGCTCGATCCACAGCCGGTTGCGCACGAACTGGACCCACCGACGCCCGGCCCAGTCCACCCGCGCCTCCTGGCTGATGCGGTGGCGCACGACGATGTCGCCGCGATAGCGCACCCGCCAGCCACGATCGATGATCTGCAGGCAGAAATCGAGCTCCTCCCAGCAGAAGAACAGCGCTTCGGTATAGCCGCCACTGTCCTCCCAGGCGGCACGGCGGATCACATGCCCGGCACCGACGAAGGTCGCGGTCTCGAAACTCCCCCCCGCGCGTGCCACCAGCGCAGCGGGATAGCCCCAGGACAGCAGATCATCGGCTCCGGTCGCATGCACGACGATGCGCAGACCGAGCGCCCCGAGCCTCGGATCGGCCTCCAACGCCGCGATCGCGGCGGCCAGCGTGAAGGCATCGGCAAAACTCGCATCGTTGTCGAGCGCGGCGAGGAAGCGCCCGGAACCGAGCCCGGCGCCGAAAGCGCGCCCGCCGGCGACCCCGCGGTTGCGGTCCAGCTGGACCAGGGTGGTCTCGGCGCGTCCATCGATCACGCGGGCCAGGGCGGCCAGACCCTCCGGCCGTGAGCCCTGGTCCAGCACGAAGATGTGATGTGATAGTCCGCGCTGCGCCTGGGCCGAGGCGATCGCCGCCAGGGTGTCGTCCAGCCGGTCGAGGCTCAGGATCACGATATCGGCATCGTAACCGGCCCGCGGGGGACCTGGTGCGCCGGCCAGATGGCGGCAGGCCGGGCTCATCGCCGCCACGATTGGCATCGGTGGTTGCCAAGTCGGGCCTGGGGCTCGGCCGCCCGTCTCCCGTCAGGGAAGCTGCCGGAGCCCTGGTCCGGGACCGCCTTCGCCCGGGGTATCCCGAGACGATACGGATCCGGTCTCAGAACGCGTTCTCCATGCGGACCACCGCGAGCAGCGTCCGCGCCAGGATCACGAGATCGAGCCAGACCGACCAGCGATCGATATATTCGAGATCGCTGGCCAGCCGCTGGCGCAGTTGCTCCTCCGCCTGCGTGGGACCACGGAAGCCGCGCACCTGGGCGAGGCCGGTGATGCCCGGCGGCACGCGATGGCGGGCGGCATAACCGGCCACCACCTGCTCGAAGCGGCGCCCCGCGGCGGTCGTGCCCGGCGCGTGCGGGCGCGGCCCGACCAGCGACATCTCGCCGCGCAGCACATTGATGATCTGCGGCAATTCGTCGAGCGAGCTGCGCCTCAGCAGCGCCCCGATCCGGGTCACCCGGCGGTCGTTGCGCACCGTCTGCAGGCTGCCGCGGTAATCCGCCGCCTCCTGGCGCATGGTGCGGAACTTCAGCATCTCGAAGCCGCGGCTGTTGAAGCCGACCCGGCCCTGGCGGAACAGCACCGGGCCGGGGCTGTCGATACGGATCGCCGCCGCGATCAGCAGCATGGGAACCGCCAGCGCCGCCAGCAGGACACTGCCCAGAAGCACATCGGTGGCCCGCTTGAGCAGCGCGGGCCAGCCGGCCAGCGGATCGGCGGAGACCGCAACCAGCATCCAGCCGCCACCCGCCCGTCCGGAGCCGGCGCCGGAGGCCAGCCCCGCGCGCGACCACAGGATGCTGAGCGGAACCGACAGACAGGCGATCTCGGCCGCGCCGTGCAGGATGCCGGCCAGGACCAGACTATCCGCGGCGATCACGACATGACCGACATCGCCGCTGCGGATCGTCTCGATCACCGGATCGAGCCAGGCCTCGGCCGCGGTTGCGCCATCGGGATCGTCCGCCAGCCCGGCCGGGGTGGCGCACAGCCGGTCGGGATGCATGACCATGGAGATGACATGGACGCGCCCGCTTTGCCGGCGCAGGCACTGCGCGGCCGGCCCGGCATGATCGGGGCTACCGATCAGCACCGCGCGGATCGCGGGCCGGGTGCGTGACGGGGAGAGGACCAGCAGGGAAACCCCGACGCGGCCGGCAAACACCAGGAAGCCCAGCGCAACGAGCGGGCCGGTCTTGACCAGCGCGACGGGAGCGAAGCCGGCAGGGAACGGCGCGGTCGCGACCGCCAGCGTCACCAGGACAACCACTGCGAGTAAGCCCGCCCGGGCACCCTGCAGCGAAGCCGCCGCCAGAGAGCGCGGCGCCTGGTAGAAGCCCAGCGCCGCAATCGCGAGCACGATCAGCGCACCCTGGCCCAGCGCCGCCCTCAGCCCCCCCGGCCAGGCCAGCACCGCCAGCCCGCCGCCGAGCAGCACAGCGTCGCAGAACGGCAGCATCCACAGCCATCCGAGGTCCTGCCGCCAGCTTTCGCCCGGCCCTGGAAGGCTGCGGATCATGCGACCCGACCGGGTGAAAGACGAGGCGATGTCGGCCAGTTCGCTCGCCCGCATGGGTCCTCGGCAGGGTGGAATCGTCGTCGCAGGCCATCCTGCCCGCCACTCCGCCAACACTTTCCCCGCTGCGGCAGGCCGCTTTCGGGCAGAGATCTCTGGCCGAGTTGCGTGCAGAAATTAAGACGCCCCTTAATTTTAGCGGGAGCCCGCCTTTGTGTATAGGAAATTCTGGTGTGTCGGAGTCTGGCCAACAATCATTGGTTGATTTCTAGGCAGATCAATCGCCTTAATCTCGGGGGTCGGGAAAGCCCGGCAGCGCCGATGCCGCAGGGCTGCGACCAACCCGGCCGGTTTGCCGCCGCCACCCGGCCATGTCGATATTCCCTCCACGGCGGCGCCGGCAGCTTCTGCAACCCCCCGGGCACCGATGGCGGAGACCGCATGGCAGATCGCAGCGGAGCCGGCTGATGCGGCTCGGCATCGTCGTCGGACTGGAAGCCGAGGCGCGGATCGCCCGCCATCTGGGCTGCCCGGTCGCCATCGGCGTGGGCGGCGCGGCCGGCGCGGCCCTGGCGGCAGAGCGCCTGCTGGAGGCGGGGGCGGACGCGCTGCTCAGTTTCGGTCTGGCCGGCGGGCTCGATCCGGCACTCGCACCGGGCGCGCTGGTGATCCCGCGCGCAGTGCGGGCCGAGGCGATCTGGCCGGCCGCTCCCATCCTGCTCGCCCGGCTGGGCGGAGCGAACGCGGACCTGCTGTTCGGCGCGGCCGATGTGGCCGCCACGGCAGCGGCCAAGCGCGAGCTGCGGGCGCAGAGTCTGGCCGCGGCGGTGGATCTGGAAAGCGCGCCGGTGGCGCGGGCGGCGGTGCGGCTGGGGCTGGGCTTCGCGGTGCTGCGCGCGGTCTGCGACCCGGCAGGGCGCGGGCTGCCGGGCGTGGCGCTGGCCGCGCTCGACCCTGCTGGCGGAATCGCAATCGGGCGGGTGCTGGCAGCGTTGATCTCCCGGCCGGGCGAGCTGCACGCCCTGCCACGCCTGGCGCGCGATGCCGCCGCTGCGCGACGGGCGCTGCTGGAGAAGGTCCGCGCGCTGGGACCGCTCGGCTGAACCAAGACGGGCCCCATGCCCATGGCCCCGTGGACCATGCCAGGAAGCTGAAGGCTCCGGGCGGATGCCCCCCGAGCGAGACCGGTCCGGGGCCCGAAACCCCGGCGGGAGTGCCCGACGGATCGGCAAGCCGGGGGGACCCCGCGCGACAAGGAAGACGGAGCCCTTTGGCCTTGCGTGGGCTTCGCGCCTATATGACCCGGCGCCGGTCGCCCCGGCAGGTGGCGATGCCCCCGAAGGGAATGACCAGGATGCGCGGATGAAGCAGCTTCGCTTGCGCTGGATGGGCGACCTGGCCGAGCGGCTGCGCGGGCGGCGGTTCCTGCGCAACGTCCTGGTGCTGCTGACCGGCACGGCGCTGGGTCAGGCGCTCACGCTGCTGGCCTCGCCGCTGCTGACCCGGCTCTATGCGCCCGAGGCGTTCGGCGCGCTCGCGGTCTATGGCGGGGTGCTCTACCTGGTGATGCCCTTCGCCTCGCTCTCGACCCAGCTTGCAATCCCGATCGCCCGGTCGGAGGCCGAGGCGGTGAACCTCACTGCGCTGTGCCTGCTGTATCTGGCCGGGGTCGCCTCCGCGGTCGGGGCCGCGCTGCTGCTGGCGCCCGACCGGCTGCTCGATCTCGCGGCACTGGGGGCGATCGCGCCCTATCGTATCCTGGTGCCGTTCGGCATCGCCGCCTTCGGCCTCTACAGCATCGCCGCGACCTATGCGACCCGGGTAGGGGAATTCGCCGCCCTCGCCCGCACAAGGATCGTCCAGGGCATCGCCGGGCCGGTGGCGCAGATCACGCTCGCCCTGCTGGGCGCGGGGACGTTCGGACTGATCCTGGGCTCGGTCATCGGCCAGTCGAGCGGGGCGCTGCGGCTGGGCTGGCGGCTGCTGCTGCGCCAGCGGGCGATGATCTCGCCACGGCGGATCCTGGCGGTGGCGCGGCGGCACCGGCGCTTCGCCCAGATCACCAGCTGGTACTCGATCATCGAGGCGGCGGCCGGCGGCGGGGTGCTGTATCTGCTGGTCAGCACCTATTATTCGCCGACCGTGGTCGGCTATTCCTATCTCACCGGGCGGGTGCTTGGCCGGCCGCTGGTGCTGGTCGCGAGCGCGCTGGTGCAGGTCTACATGGCCGAGGCCGGGCGGCTGGTGCACAGCGATCTGGTGGCGTTGCGCCGGCGGTTCTGGCAGGTGGCCTCGCGGCAGTTGCTGCTGGCGCTGGTCTGGGGGGCGGTGGTCAATCTCGCCGCCGGCTGGGCCTACCCGACGCTGTTCGGCGCCCAATGGGCGCCGGCGGTGCCGTTCGTGCGGCCGCTGACAGTGGCGCTGGTGGCGCAGACCGTGCTGACCTCGGTCGGGCCGACGCTGCTGCTGCTGCAGCGCCAGGGCCTGGCCGCCGCCTGGCAGCCGGTGGCGCTGGTATTGCTGGTGGGCGCGATCGTCGGCGGCTGGCATGCCGGGTTCTCGGCGCTGGCGGTGTTCTGGGCCTATGCCGCGATCCAGGTGCTGACCAGCCTGGTGATGCTGGGCATGATCCTGGTCGCGATCCGGGCGCGCGAGCGCAACCCCGGGCGGTCCCCGACCATGCAAGCCCCGGCGGCGGGGCCCGATGCCCAGCCACGGCTCTTCGTTGCGGAAGCCGCCACGGTGGAGGGAGATACGCCAGGCGCCCAAATCGCCGCGGACCCGGCAGGAGAGCAGACTTCCTAGAGCGCGGCCGGCACCGGTGGTATCGGGTCGCCGTCCCATCGCGCTCCAGCGCTCCGTTTTACCGGGCAATTTTATCGCGGTTGAAGTCAACCTGATGCGATATCGCTCGATCCCGCCCGCGCCCAACCCGGTCCACCCTGGCGAGGATCAGCCCGGCGGCGCCAGCAACAGGCGGTTCACCCCGTTCAGCGCCGTGAAGCTGGCCCGCCAGGCGCGCGCGAAGCCCGCCGCATCGGCCCCGCGCGAGCCCAGCGCGCTGCGGATTTCGGCCAGGCTGCGCCGCCCGTCCACCAGCCGCAGGATCGGCGCGGCGAGCGGGGGCAGCGCCAGCGGCGCGCGCAGCCCGTCGAACACCAGGGGGAGCACGCCATCGGGGCGGATATGGCGGGCGATCTCCTCTCCGTTCTGCTCGCGCGCGACCGGCACCGCCGTATCGGCGAACGGATCGGCGGCCACCGGCGGATCCCCGGCGCGTACGCAATAGACGATGTGGTTTGCCATGTTGCCCACCAGCGCCTCGGCCAGCGCGGCGCGGGCCATCGGATCCAGCGCCTCGGCCCGCGCCCGCAGCTTCGGATCGGGCAGCCAGAAGGCGGGATCGTAGCGCAGCGGCTCCACCAGGCAGGTGGCGCGCAGCCCGGCCTGGGCCAGCAGCGCGAACAGCGCCGGCACGTCGAAGGCAACGTCACGCGGGTTCAGCAGCAGGTCGTAGATGCCGGAATCGCCGCCGATGATGTGATCGCGCAATTGCGGGTTCTGCCGCAGCCAGGCGGTTTCCGGCAGATGGCGCAGCACCCGCCTTGCCAGTTCCACCCGCGCCGCCGGCGGCTCCTCCGGCGGGGCCAGGCGACGCAGCGCGTCCTGCAGCATATAGACCCCGGTGCGGCCATGGGGCGCATACACCATCAGCCCGAGACCGCCCCCCGGCGCCAGCACCGAGACCAGGGCGCGCAGCCCCGCCGCCGGGTCGGGCAGATGATGCAGCACGCCGCAGCAATCGATGTAGTCGAACGGCCCCAGGCCCGAGTCCGGCAGATCGAGCAGCGAGCGCTGTTCCCAGACGATGTTGGTGAGGCCCCGCGCCTCGGCCCGGCCGCGCGCCACCGCCAGCGCCGCGGCGGAGCGGTCGAGCCAGGTGACGCTGCCCGCCCGCCCGGCGCTGGCCATCTGCTGCGCCAGCATGATCGTACCATCGCCGGTGCCGCCGCCGGCGAACAGCGCGCGCAGGGGCAGGCTGGCCGGCCGGGTGGCGCCGAACACCCAGTGATCGACCTCCCGCAGATGCCCGGGGCTGCCCACGATCAGGCGTTTGGCCTCCTCGCGCGGCTCCCGCGGGGGGTAGGGATAGGCCTCGTACTGGGCCGCGAGGCTGGCATCGGTTGCATCGGTCATGGCGGGCAGGCATAGACCGGCGCCATGGCGTTGGCCAGAACACGCGGCTATTTCGGCATCGGGGCGGAAGGCGTCTCGAAATCCGCCAACGTGGGGGCGCTGCTGCGCACCGCGCACGCGTTCGGTGCCGCGTTCTGCTTCACCCTTGGCGCCGGGCTCGATGCCCGCGCGGCCCGCACCGCCGATACCGCCGACACGCCCGGGCACGTGCCGCTATGGCGCTTCGCCTCGATCGAGGCGCTGGTGCTGCCGCAGGGCTGCCAGCTGGTGGGGATCGAGTTGCTGGACGAGGCGGCCGACCTGCCATCCTTCCGCCACCCGCTGAACGCCGCCTATGTGCTGGGGCCGGAACGGGCCGGCCTGTCGCCCGAACTGCTGGGGCGCTGCCGGCACGTGGTGCGCATCCCCACCCGCTTCGCGCTGAACCTGGCGGTGGCCGGGGCGCTGGTGCTGTACGACCGGCTGCTGCAGCACGGCCGCTTCGCCGACCGGCCGGTGGCGGCCGGCGGAGGCGGCTCGGCCCCGAGCGCAGAGGGGCACGGCACACCGGTGTTCCGGCGCGACGCGCCCGACTGGCTGGAGCGGGAGCGGGGCGGGCGCGGGTAAGGCCACAACGGGCTTCCCCCCTCTCCCCACGGGGGGCATCAGCGGCTGGCGGTCGGCGACGGGGCTGCGCTCAACCCGAGGATCGGAGCCGGACGGCCGGACCTCGCATCACCCGTCGCGTCCTGAACCGGATGATGCGGCGTGCACGCCCGATCGCTGTCGGTATCTCATGACGTCGGGCCGGATCGGCACTGGTGCAACCTGTCCGGCCGTCCAGGCAGCAACACTCCCGCGGGTTGGCGCGATCGCGGGGCATTCCGCCGGTGGCAGCCTCAGGCCGCCCCGGGCGCCTTGGTGGCCAGCCGCACCGCCGTGCCGCTGACCAGCGAATCAGGTGGATTGAGGATGACCTGATCGCCCGGGTGCAGGCCGGTCACGACCTCCACCCGGTCGCCGTAGTCGCGGCCGATGGTGATCGGCACAAGTTCCGCCTTCGCGTCCCGCACCACGCCGACGCGCAGCCCCTCGCTGCGGAACAGCAGAGTGTTCACCGGAATGGTCACCGACTGCGCCCGCCCGGGCAGCGTGAAATGCACGAAGGCGTAGGCGCCTGGCAGCAGCCGGCCGTCTGCATTGTCGACATCGATCTCGACCAGCAAGGTCCGCGAGGTGGGGTTGATCGCGTTATCGGTGCGGACCAGCGTGCCGCGGAAATTCTCGCCGGCATATTCATCGACCGTCACCATCGCCGCCGCGCCCACCCGCATGGCCGGGGCATAGACCTCCGGCACGGCGACGAAGATGCGCAGGGTGCTGGTCTCCGTCATGTGGAACAGCTCGGCGGCCGGGCCGCCGGCACCGGCATTGATCAGCGCGCCGACATCGGTGTTGCGCGCGGTGATCACGCCGTCGAACGGCGCAACGATGCGCTCGAAGCCGGCCAGCTGCTCCAGCCGGTCCACCTCGGACTGCTGAGCCTGCATGTTGGCGCGCGCCGCGTTCACCGCGGCGAGGCTCGCCGCATAGGACAGCCGGTCCTGATCGCCCTGCTGCTGGCTGGTCCAGCCCTGGCGCACCAGCACCGATGAGCGGCCGGTGGTCACCTTGGCGAGTTCCATGTTCGCCTGCGCCTGGACGAGCGCCGCCTGCATCTGCGCCAGCTGAGCGCGCGCCTGGGCAAGCTGTCGGTCGAGTTCGGGTGTCTCGATCTGCGCCAGCAGGTCGCCCTTGTGGACATGCGCGCCGATATCGAAGTTCCAGGCGCGCAGATAGCCGGCCGTGCGGGCGTAGATCGGGGTGTCGATGAAGGCGACGGTCTGGCCGGGGAGCACCAGCGCCTGATCCGGCGCGTCGGCCTGCGGATGCACCACATCGACGATCGGCACCGCCGCCTCGCTGGTGGCGCGCGCGAGCGTCGCCTCGGCGCTCGCGCGGTCACGCAGCCCGCCATAGATGCCGGCCCCGAGCAGGAGGACCGCGCCGGCCGCCACCGCCAGCGCAAACCAGGCCCGCCGCCGGCCTGACGATGCGGCAGGTTCACCTTCGCGGGTGATCAGGCCAAGCGCGCCCGGTTCCTCTGGCGTCATGTGGTCAAGCTCCTGTGGGCTGGACGGTCGCATCACCCGCTCCTGCGATCGGTCGCGGCGCGCGCCGCGCGTGAAGCAGGGAGAAGACGGTGGGTACGAAGACCAGCGTGGCAACTGTAGCAAGAAGCAGGCCGCCGATCACCGCGCGGCCGAGCGGCGCGTTCTGCTCGCCGCCCTCGCCCGCGCCCAGGGCCATCGGCACCATGCCGACGATCATCGCCAGCGCCGTCATCAGCACCGGCCGGAACCGGGTGAAGCCGGCCTCGATCGCGGCCCGCACCGAATCGCCATGCTCGGCGAGGCGCTCGCGGGCGAAGGACACCATCAGGATGCTGTTGGCGGTGGCAACACCCATGCACATGATCGCCCCCATCAGCGCCGGCACGCTCAGCGTCGTCCCGGTGAAGAACAGGCATAGCACGATCCCGGCCAGCGCCGCCGGCAGGGCGGTGATGATGATGAACGGATCAAGCCACGACTGGAAGTTCACCACGATCAGCAGATAGACGAGCAGGATCGAGAAGCCGAGGCCCGCGGCGAGGTTACCATAGGCGCCCTGCATCGTCTCGAGCTGCCCCTTGAGCGTGACGAAGCTGCCGCGCGGCAGGCTCGCACGGTTGGCATCGACGATGCGGGCGATGTCGCGCCCGACCGCGCCGAGGTCGCGCCCCTGCACGTTGGCGTAGACATCGATCACGCGGCGAATGTTGTAGTGGTCCACGGCCGCCATTTCCTGCGAGCGCCGGATGGTCGCGAGATTGGCGAGGATGGTCGGTCGCGTCCCGGTGGGTCCGGTGACCGGGATATTCTGCAGGTCGTGCAGCGACTGGATGTCGTATTGCGGGGCCTGCGCAGCGACGCTGTAGTTCACGCCGTTGCGCCAGTTCAGGAAGAACAGCGGCGCGGTCTGGAAACTGCCGCTCAGCGTATCCAGCACACTGCCCGCCACGTCGCGCTCGGTCAGGCCGGCCTGCTGCGCCTTGGTGCGGTCCACATCGATCTGGAAATTCGGATAATCGAATTGCTGCTGCACCCGCGCATCGACCACACCCGGCACCTTGCGGACCTGATCGAGAATGGCATCGGCGACCACCCGGTTGCCCTCGATGTTCGCCCCTTCGATCTGCACGTCGATCGGCGCCGGCACACCGAAATTCAGGATCTGGGTGATCATGTCCGCGGGCAACGCATAGAACGTCACCCCGGGGAAGCGTTCCGCCAGGCGCCGACGGATTTTGCCGACGTAATCGGCGGTCGGCGCGTGGTCCGGCCGCAGCGAGACCAGGATGTCGGCCTCCGCCGCGCCGACCACGCCCGAGGAGGTGTGCGTGAGGTTGATGGTGCTGTAGGGCAGGCCGATATTGTCGAGGATGGTCTCGGTCTCGCGGGCCGGCACGATCTGGCGGATTTCGGCCTCCACCAGATCGGCGAGTCGTGCGGTCTCCTCGATGCGCGTCCCGGCTTTTGCACGCATGTGCAGGATCATCTGCCCGCTATCGGTGTTGGGGAAGAAATCCTGGCCGAGCCAGGGTACCAAGGCGAATGTCACGACGCAGCCGGCGAGGAAGGCGGGGATGAACACGGCGCGGCGGCGCACCAGGGTGGCGAGCACATCGCGATAGACGTTGCGGACCGCCTCGAACCGGCGCTCGAACCCCTGCTGGAACCACACCAGCGGATTACGCGACCGGACGGTGCCGTGCGGCTTGGCCCGCAGCAGATACATCGCCATCGTCGGCACCAGCGTGCGGGACAGCACGTAGGAGGCGAGCATGGCGAACACCACCGCCTCGGCCAGCGGCACGAACAAGTAGCGCGCGACGCCGCCAAGCAGGAACATCGGCACGAACACGATGCAGATGCACAGCGTCGAGACCAGCGCCGGCACCGCGATCTGCGACGCGCCGTTGAGGATCGCCTCGCGCAGCGGGTACTGCTCCTCGAGGTAGCGCTCCATGTTCTCGATGGTGACGGTCGCATCGTCCACCAGGATGCCGACGGCGAGCGCGAGGCCGCCCAGGGTCATGATGTTGATGGTCTGGCCGATCAGGCTCAGCGCCATCAGCGAGGCGAGGATCGACAGCGGGATCGACACCGCGATGATGATGGTGCTGCGCCAGCTGCCGAGGAACAGCAGGATCATCATCGCGGTCAGGCAGGCGGCGATCACCGCCTCGCGGATAACGCCGGCGACGGCGGCCTTGACGAAGACCGACTGGTCGGCAACCGGCTCGATCTTGAGCTGCGGCGGCAATGTCTGTGCCACACGCGGCAGCATGGCGCGGATCCCGCTGACCACATCGATGGTCGAGGCATTGCCCGCCTTCAGGATGCTGACCAGCACGCCGCGCTGGCCGCCCTGGCGCACCACGTTGGTCTGCGGCGCGAACCCGTCGCTGACGGTGGCCACGTCGCGCAGATAGATGGTGGCGTTGCCGATGGTCTTGATCGGCAGGTTGTTCATATCCTCGATGGTGCGTGAGGAGGCATTGGTCCGCACATCGTATTCGAACTGCGAGATTTTCGCGGTGCCTGACGGCAGCACGAGATATTGCGCCGCCACCGCCGTCAGCACGTCCGCCGGGGAAAGCCCCTTGGCCTGCAGCAACGCGGGGTTGAAATTGATCATCACCTGCCGCTGCTTGCCGCCATACGGGTACGGGACCACCGACCCCGGCACGGTGACCAGCTGGGTGCGCAGGAAATTCAGCCCGAGATCGTTGAGCTGCTGCTCCGACAGACCCTGGCCGGACAGACCGAGTTGCAGGATCGGCACGCTGGAGGCGCTGAAATTCAGCACCAGCGGCGGCTGCGTGCCCGGCGGCATCTGCCGCAGGATCGTCTGCGACGCGGCCGTCACCTGGGCATTCGCGGTGTCGAGGCTGGCACCGGGTTGCAGGAAGATCTTGACGATGGCCTGGCCGCTGTAGCTGGTCGATTCGATGTGCTGGATGTTGTCGACCAGCGTGGTCAGCACCCGCTCATATGAGGTCGTCAGCCGGCCCTCGATCTCCTCGGCGTTGAGACCGGTGTACTGCCAGCCGACCGCGATGACGGGGATGTTGATGTTGGGGAAGATGTCGGTGGGCGTCCGCAGGATCACCAGCGGGCTCAGGATCAGGATCAGCAGCGCCAGCACAATGAACGTGTAAGGCCGGTCGAGCGCGGTCCGGACGATCCACATGCGCGGCAGCTCCTGGCGGAACGACGGCCGCGGGGATGCCCGAGCCTGATCGTTGATCCTGACGATGTATCGAGGCCACCCAGCTTGCGCCCGGTGCGGAAAAGCGCGGAAGGCCGGCGAGGCGAGGCAGCCCTGGCACCGGCAACACCCTCTTCCGCCGCGGACCGGCAGCAATGAACGGAACCCTCATCATCGCGTTATGGGGATCGGACGATCTGTCGGCAATGACCTCTTGGCATGACTGCTTTGCCTGGGTGGCAACCAACATGCCTTCACATTCACGTGTATTCTCTTGAATCTTGCCTGCCGCAGAAATTCTGCGCGGAAGACTGTCGGGTCAGTCGCGGTCGGATGCACACCGACCACAGCGCCATCTCCGTCGGTGCCGCCCGCAGCGGCCCTGCCCCGCCGGACGCGCCGGCACGGCGTCGCTCCTGCGTGCCACGATGCTCATTCCCGGCATCCGCGCTCCAGCGCCGCAAGGCGGGAGGGCATGCGCTGCGGACCCATCCGTTGCGGGACAGGCCGGAACCGGAAACCGCTGGTTCCCAGAAGACACTCCAAGCGGGGGGAACTCCGAGT
>DAICZL010000387.1 GCA_027311165.1 bacterium | reverse complement strand
CAGCGCGCCCATAGGCCCCAGGGCGCTCACAGGCCCCAGGGCGCCCACAGGCCCCAGGGCGCCCACAGGCCCAAGGGCGCCCGTAGACCTCTGGGCCGGGCCGTTGGTCCGTTGCGAGTTCTTCCGGCCGGGAAACTCGGGCGCTGCGGTACCGCCCCGGCCGGCGGAGCTCGGGCGGGCGAACCACTTCTGGTGTCGTCTGTCCGTATCGCTCAAGCTGCGCGGCCCGGGCCTTCGCCCGGATCCGCCAGCAGCGCCACCGCGACACAGGGCGCGCAATGACCGAGCCAGGCCCAGGCGGCCGAGGTTTCCGGCAGCTCGCCGAAATCCCGGTACGGCCGCCCGAGCCGCGAGGCGAGTCGCGAGGCCACCCGCCGGCCGATGCCCGCGCCCAGCACCGGCGCCGCCGGCGGCAGCCTGGCGCGCGACAGCACCAGCGAAGCGGCATCGGCGATGCGGCGCAGCTGCGCCTCGGCGAACCATCCCGCCAGGGCCTGCCAGTCGCGCGGATCGGCATCGGCGCCGTCGCGCCCGACCATGCGGGCCAGTCTCGCGATCGAGGCCGGCACGGTCTTCTCCTGCCGATCCGCCGTGGGCATCTGGTCCGCGTCCTCGGGCAGTTCGCCGAGGATGCGGTAGAGATCGGCCGAGGTCGCGAAATGCTCGCAGGCGAGCGTCGTCCAGCTGCCGGCGAAGGGCGCGCGCTCGGCGAGGCTCATCACGAAGCTGCGGGTGAGGCCGGTATAGACCAGTTCGCCGCAGGCGAGCCGTTCGGCATCGGTGTAGCCGGCGGCGGCCACCTGGGAGTCTGCGATCGGGATCAGGTCGGTGGTGGTGGAGCCCATGTCGACCAGCAGCGCCGCCGGCAGATGGCGGGCGGCGAGGGTCGCGGTCGCGTGCCAGTTGGCGGAGGCGATATCGGTCTCGTGACCGGCGATCGCGGCCGGATCAAGGAAGCCGGCCCGCCCGCCATACAGGCGCAGCGGCGCCAGTGACGCGGCCAGGGTAGTGGTGATGGCGTCCACCCCCTCGCGGCGGTTCTCGAAGCCGTCGGCGAGCTCCCCGGTCATGGTCGCGACGTGCAGATCGGCGCGTCCGAGCCTGGCCCGCGCCGCATCGAGTGCCGCGCTGAGCTCGCCGAGCCCGAGCCAGAGCCGGCTCGGCACCTGCAGCATGTCCACCACCTGGCCGCGCTCGATCCGCGCCGCCTTGAGATGGGCGCCGCCGACATCCCAGCCGATGATGCTGCGCTTGGTGTGGACCCGAGTGCCGGGGCCTGCGGTCACGCGCCGCCCCGCTTGACCTGCTCCGCGGCGGGACCAGGATGGGGCGTATGGACGTGATCCCGGTGATCGATCTGATGGGCGGCGTGGTGGTGCATGCGCGCGGCGGGGCCCGTGCGGAGTACCGCCCGATCGAGACCCCGCTCGCGGCCTCCAGCGCGCCCTCCGAGGTGGTGGCGTGGCTGCTGCGCCTGGCGCCGTTCCGGTCGCTCTATGTCGCCGATCTGGACGCGATCGAGGGGCGCGGGGATCACGGCGCGGTGCTGCAGGCGCTGCAGGCGGCCCATCCGGGGGTTGATTTCTGGGTCGATAGCGGGATCGCCGGGCGGGACGCCGCTGTGTCCTGGCGGGCGCGCTTCGCCGGGTCGCTGGTGATCGGCAGCGAGGCGCAGACCGATGGCACGCTGCTGGACGCGATGGCCGGGGATCCGCGGGTGGTGCTGTCGCTCGATTTCCGTGGCGAGACGTTTCTGGGCCCGCCGGCACTGCTGGCGGAGGCGGCGCGCTGGCCCGGGCGGGTGATCGTGATGACCCTGGCCCGGGTCGGCGCCGATGCCGGCCCCGATCTGGCCCGGCTGGCGCTGCTGCAGGCCCGTGCGGCCGGGCGGGCGCTGTATGCCGCAGGGGGTGTGCGCGACAGCGCCGATCTGGAGGCGCTGGCGGCGGCCGGCGCGGCGGGGGTGCTGGTCGCCTCGGCGCTGCATCGCGGGGCGATCGGGGCGGCTGATCTCCGGCGGTTCGCCTCCGCCGGGCCGGCCGGATGAGCGCAGGATCGCCCCGGGCGCGCCATCCGCACGGAAGGTGACGGGGTTGCCGACGGAGGGGGCTGCCGACAGAGGGGGTTGTTGACGGAGGTGGCTGCCGACGGGCGGGGCTGCTGACAGAGGTGGCTGCCGAC
>DAICZL010000377.1 GCA_027311165.1 bacterium | reverse complement strand
GCCCCGCCGGCTGCGCATCGCCCCCCGGCGATGCCTGGAGGGCGAAATCGGTCTGTTGACCGGCCCCGTCGCGCAGCGCCAGCACCCCGGTGATGCCGGCGGGGCTGAACCGCTCGGCCGGGCGCAGCGACAGGTGCAGCGCGCCCTGCCGAACCCGCGGGTTCTGGTCCGCCGCTTCGACGATCACGCCTTCGGTGTCGGGCATGAACCAGGCATCGGTGACGCTGCGGCTTGTGATCCCCTCCCCGGACACGCTCAGCGTGCCGTCGGGGGCGAGCAACGCGGTGAACGGCGCGGGGCGGGGCATCCGCGCCTCGGCCGCATCGAACAATCCGACCTGGGCGGAGGGCGCGGGCGGCCCGGGGGCCAGGGTCAGGGTGAAATCGCCCTGCTCGGGCACGCAGATCTTCTCGCAGACCAGCCAGGTGGCATGTGCCTGAATTGTCAGCGGCGTATCGGCCGGGCCATGGCTGACGAACATCGTCAGCAGCACCTCGCCGGTATAGCCGTAGATCGTCAGGTCGCCCTCGCGCAGGCGCTGCGGCGCCGGCCAGGCGATCGGGCCGGCATGGCTGCCCTCGGGCAGGGTCAGGGTCAGCTCGGTCGGCACGCCGGCATCGCCGGGGTTTTTCCAGTAGCTGTGCCAGCCCGGCGCGTGGCGCAGGCGCAGCCCCACCCGCAGCAGGGTGTTCGGCCCGGCCGTGTCGGTGTCCGAGACCAGGGTGGCGGTCATGCGCGGACTGGTCACCGGCGCGCTTTCCGCGGCCCGGGCGGGCGCGGCCGGCACCAGGGCGGCAAGGCCCGGCAGCAGGCAGAGGCACCAGCCCAGACGATGGATCAGGCGCGGCATGGCTGTTCCGACATCTTCTGGCTCCTGCATGCTCCGCCCGGACCGCCTCCGCGTCGCTGGGACCGGGCGCCCGGCGCCCCGGACCGTGCGGGGCGGCCAGCTCGCGCGCCCTGGCTGCGGCTGTCGGGCCGAGACCGCTCGATATGGGCGGCGGGCATCCGAATGCCAGCTTCGCGCGTCGGGGCAAAGCCATGGCCTGCGCGTTGGTGCCCGGATCGCCCGACAAGGCAGTCCCGCGCACCGGGGGACGAGGGGGGCGCGGGCACCGCAGCGGCTGCCGTGACACCACGCGGTCTCGCGCGCCGGGGGATAAGGGGGGCGCGGGCACCGCTGCGGCTGCCGGGACACCAGGCGGTCTCGCGCGCCGGGGCGAAGGATGATAGGTGCCGCGCCGCATGGACGCTCTGCCCGAATTGCCGGTCACCGAGGTGCTGCCGGCGCTGCTGGCGGCCCTTGCGGCGCGGTCGAACGCGGTGCTGGTGGCCCCGCCGGGCGCCGGCAAGACCACGCTGGTGCCGCTCGCGCTGCTCGATGCCCCCTGGCGGGGCGATGGCCGGATCGTGATGCTCGAACCCCGCCGGCTCGCGGCCCGCGCCGCGGCGGGCCGCATGGCCGCGCTGCTCGGCCAGAAGCCGGGCGGCCTGGTCGGCTACCGCACCCGGCTGGACGCCGCGGTCTCGGCCGCGACCCGCATCGAGGTGGTGACCGAGGGGCTGCTGGTGCGCCGGCTGCAGGCCGATCCGGGCCTCGAGGGCACGGCCGCGGTGATCCTGGACGAGGTGCATGAGCGCAGCCTGGACGGCGATCTGGCGCTCGCCTTCTGCCTCGACCTCCAGCGCGGGCTGCGGCCGGAACTGCGGCTGCTGGCGATGTCGGCCACCGCCGAGAGCGAGCGCCTCGGCGCGCTGATGGATGCCGCGGTGATCGCGAGCCCCGGCCAGACGTTTCCGGTCACGATCCGCCACGCCGCGCGCGATCTGGTCCATCCGCGCGATCTGCCGGAGGCTGCGGCACGAGCGGTCCGGGGCGCGCTCGCCGAGCATGACGGCGATGTTCTGGTATTCCTGCCCGGCATGGCGGAAATCCGCCGCACCCAGCAGGCGCTGGCCGGCTGCCCGGCGCTGGTGCGGGTGCTGCACGGGGACCTGCCCCCGGGCGAGCAGGACCGGGTGCTGCGCCCGGCCGAGACGCGGCGGGTGGTGCTGGCCACCTCCATCGCCGAGACCTCGCTGACCGTGCCGGGGGTGCGGATTGTCATCGATGGCGGGTTCCGGCGGGCGCCGAAGCTCGACCCGTCCACCGGCCTGACCCGGCTGGCCACGCTCAGGATCAGCCGCGC
>DAICZL010000372.1 GCA_027311165.1 bacterium | reverse complement strand
GCCCCGCGCCCGATCGGACCCTGGCAATGCTAGCCCAGCAACTCGTCAACGGGGTCCTGCTCGGGGCCACCTATGCGCTGTTCGCCCTGGGCTTCACGCTGATGTTCGGCGTGCTGCGGGTGATCAACCTGACCTACGGGTTCTATTTCACCGCCGGCGCCTTCTTCGCGCTGTGGCTGACCACGCTGGGGCATCTGCCGATCTGGCTCGCCCTGCCGTTCGCCGCCGCCGGCGCGGGCGTTCTGGGGGTGGCGATCGACTGGCTCCTGCTCGCCCGGCTGGCCCGGCAGCGCGCGCCGGAACTGGCCTCGCTGATGGTCACGCTGGGCGGCGTGCTCGCACTGTATTCGGCGGCGACCGCCTGGCTCGGTTCCGACATCCGCCGCCTGCCGCCCGCGGTGCTGGGCACCGAGGCGATGGTGCTGGGTTCCGTGCGGGTGACCGAGGCGCAGGGGCTGATCCTGGCCGCGACCGCGCTGCTGGTGGGCGGGCTGCTCTGGCTGCTGCGCGGCGGGCGGCTCGGTCTCGCGATCCGGGCGATGGCCGAGAACCCGGAGGCGGCGGGGCTGATGGGCATCGATACCGGCCGGCTGGCGGCGCTGATCTCGTTCGTCTCGGGCGCGCTGGCGGGGGCGGGGGGGGTGCTGATCGGCCTCGCCTTCAACGCGGTGCAGCCCTACATGGGCGAGGCGATGATGCTGCGCGGCTTCGCCGTGATCATCGCCGGCGGGCTGGGCAGCATTCCGGGCGCGCTGATCGCGGGGATGCTGCTGGGGATCGCCGAGGTGCTCACCGCGGGGTATCTCGCCTCCGGCCTCAAGGATGCGGTGGCCTTCGCGATGCTGGTGCTGGTGCTGTGGACCCGTCCGCAGGGCCTGTTCGGCCGGGCGGTCGTGGCCCGTGCATGACCCCGCCGCGATCAGCCTCCCCCGATGAACTTCCCCCCGATGAGCTTTCCCCGATGAGCTTCCCCCGATGAGCTTCCCCCGATGAGCCTCCCCGTTGGGCTCGATGATCTGCTGTGGACCTATCAGGGCCTGATCCAGGGCGTCGGCCTGAACGGGCTGCTGGCGCTGTCGATGTATGTGGTGCTGGCGGTGGGCCAGCTCTCGCTCGGCCAGGCGGCGTTCATGGGGCTCGGCGCCTATACTGGGGCGCTGCTCAGTCTGCGCACCGGCCTGCCCTTCGCGCTGGTGCTGCCGGCCTCGGCGCTGGTGCCCGCCGGGTTTGCGCTGGCGATCGGCCTGCCCACGCTGCGGCTTTCGGGCGTGTATCTGGCGATGGCGACGATCGGGCTCGGCGAGGTGCTGCGGGCGGTCTATCTCAATGCCGATCTGTTCGGCGGCGCGCTCGGGCTGTCGGGCATTCCCGAGCGGGGTGGGACGGCGCTGATCTACGCGCTGCTCGGGCTCGCGCTGCTGGTGCTGTTCCTGGTCGGGCGCAGCCATGTCGGCCGCGCGATGGAGGCGATGCGCCAGGATGGGACCGCCGCTGCGGTGATGGGGGTGGATGTGCGCCGCTACCAGCTGGGCGCGCTGCTGGCCGCCGCGGTGCTGGCGGGGCTGGCCGGCGCGCTCGGCGCGCATGTCGCCTCGTTCATCGGCCCCGGCGAGTACGGGTTCGAGCCGGCGGTGCGCATCCTGTCCTTCGCGCTGCTCGGCGGCATCGGCTCGCCGGCGGGCCCGGTGCTGGGGGCGGCGATCCTGACGCTGCTGCCCGAGTTCCTGCGCGGCTTCGCCGATCTGCGCCTGGTGCTGAACGGGCTGATCATCGTGGTGGCCGTGCTGTTCCTGCCGCGTGGGCTGCTGCCCTGGCGGATGGCCCGGCGCGCGGCATGAGCCCGGCGGAATCCAGCCTGCCCGGCGCCCTCGACAGGGATGCGGGTGCCGGGGGAGTTGGCGCCGGGGGAGTTGGTGCCGGCCGAGCGGGTGCCGGGGGAGTTGGCGGTGGAGCGGGCGCTGGCGGAGCGGGTGCTGGCG
>DAICZL010000371.1 GCA_027311165.1 bacterium | reverse complement strand
GTCGAAGACCTCGCGGCGATATTGCGCATAGGCCTTCTCGTCGCCGACATACAGGCAGTCGCAGATCGTCGGATCGGCATAGATCCAGATCGGCGCACCGTTGCGGGTTTCCCGCACGAAACGATGTGGCGGCAGCTGCTTGAGCGCGGCAGCCCGTTCGGCCGTGTCGGCCGGTTTCAGCTGGAAGCCTGCGGCCGCCAGCATGTCCTCCTTGGCCGCGATCTGCGCGGCGCAGCCGCCCAGCGCCAGCATGGCGGCGATGGCCGCTACACGGGGCCATCGGATCGTCACAGGCTCGAAACCCGGCATGTCCACTCCCTTTCCCTCTTCGCGCGCCCACCATGTCATGCCTTGGCCGGTTCCTGTCCAGTGGCTGGAAGCCGGCTCCGCTCCGGTCCGTCGATGCGCCGGATCCTCGGGCTCATGGGTAGTTTCCGCAGCTGTTCTTTCCGCCCGCGCCCGTGCATCCTCTCTCCGGGCCACCAGGGCGAGCCTCTGCCGGGGAGGGGCATACAAGGCCCGAATTCCCCCCTGGCGCGCCGGCCGTCCTGGCCAAACGCCTCCGATCGGCGCGCGCTTGCTGCGCGCCTGGGCGCCGGCCGGCGAGACCCCCCCCTGTTGCGTCCGGGGATGATGTGATCAGGTTCAGCGATCCTGCCCCTCCGGGGGCGCGAACCCCGAGCCGCACCGTCGCGGGACGCGGTGATGCGTCCGTCTTCATCAATGCCACATGGCCGACAATCCAGGAACCGAATGATCAATCGCACTCTGCGGACCCGTTCTGCGCGGGCTCTGTTCGAACCAGCGCAGGCGGGCGCGCTGAAGCTCGCCAACCGTATCGTCATGGCCCCGCTCACCCGCAACCGTGCCGGCCCCGGTCTCGTCCCCGGTCCGTTCGCTGCCGACTATTATGCCCAGCGTGCCTCGGCCGGCCTGATCATCGCCGAGGCCACCCAGGTTTCGGCGCAGGCGCAGGGCTATGCCGATACGCCGGGCTGCTATACCGACGATCAGGTGCTCGGGTGGAAGCAGGTCACCGACGCTGTTCATGCCAGGGGCGGAACCATCGTGGTCCAGCTCTGGCATACCGGCCGGGTGTCTCATGTCAGCTTCCAGAAGGACGGCCAGGCGCCGGTCGGGCCTTCGGCCATCCGGGCGCATACCAAGACCTTCGTGGCGGGTCAGGGCTTCGTCGACGTGTCGATGCCCCGCGCGCTCGAAACCCATGAGATCCCGGGCATCGTCGAGGATTTCCGCCATGCCTGCCGCTGCGCCCTGGCTGCCGGCTTCGACGGGGTGGAAGTGCACGGCGCCCATGGCTATCTGCTCGATGCGTTTCTGCGCGACGGCACCAACCATCGCACGGATGCCTATGGCGGTACGATCGAGAACCGGGCGCGGCTGCTGCTCGAGGTCGCGACGGCCTGCGCGGCGGTGACCGGCGCAGATCGTCTCGGCGTGCGGCTGTCCCCGGTCTCCAGCGCCGGCGACTCGCATGACAGCGATCCGCAGGCGCTGTTCAATCATGTCGTCGAACGCCTCAACCTGCTGTCTCTGGCCTATCTCCACGTGGTGGAGGGCGAGACCGGCGGTGCCAGGGACAGCATCGCTTTCGATTATGCTGCTCTGCGCGACCGTTTCGATGGCGTCTGGATGGCCAATAACGGCTATGACCGGCAGATGGCAATCGATGCCGTGGCGAGCGGGCGGGCCGATCTGGTCTCGTTCGGGCGGCTGTTCATCGCCAATCCGGACCTGGTGGAGCGGCTGAGCGGGAATGCCCCCCTCAACCCTCTGATGGGGCAGGAAACCTTCTATGGCGGCGGCGCCCACGGCTATACGGACTACCCGACCCTGGAGCAGAGCCGCGCGTCTTCGAGCGTCGCGCAGAAGGTTCCGGCCTGACCCGGCCTGGCGCCAGGCAGCACGCGCGGGGA
>DAICZL010000370.1 GCA_027311165.1 bacterium | reverse complement strand
GGCGAGGGCCGAGCGGGCGAGGGCACGGGGCCAGTGGGTCGCTCCCCCATGGCCTGAGCGCAAGCCCCGCCGAGGCCTGGCCGGCGGAACCCGGTCTGCTCGGGGGACGCCACGGCCAGCCGGGTCGGGACCGCCTTGCGGCGGCGCCCGGGCGATCGCGCATCGGCCCGATGTCCACCGCGATGAAACTGCCCGCCGGAACCACCGGCGGGAGCGCGAGCGGACCGCGGAGCGGGGTCCTCCGGCGCCGGGCGCGCTCTGGCGCGATCCCGGGGGATGGGGTACGCGCCGGGGTGGCGCAGGCAAAGGCGGACCAGCACAGCGATGCAGACCTATCTGTTCATCTTCGGAACGCTCGGACTGACGGTCTTCGGCCAGCTGATGATCAAGTGGCGGGCGCTGGCCCATACCGGCGCCCCCCCGATCGGCACCGGGCGGTCGGCCGGCTCGCTCGGCTATCTGGTGGCGATGTTCACCGATGCCGGGGTCTGGTGCGGGCTGGTGGGCGCCGTCATCGCCTCGGTCTGCTGGACGCTCGCGGTGCGCCAGGCGCCGCTCAGCCTCGCCTACCCGTTCATGGCGCTGAGCTTCGTGCTGGTTCCGGCGGCGGCGGCGGCGTTGTTCGGCGAGACGATCTCCCTGGGCCAGGTGCTGGGGCTCGCCCTGGTGGTGGGCGGGGTCGTGCTGAACGCGACCTGGCGCTAGTGTTCCGGTTCCGAAATTCGCGGCATTGAAATGTGGTCGGAACCGGGACACCAGCTCTTTGTTTTCAGTGGCCTGCCGATCCCCGAAGGTCGCGGTGAGGAACCGCGAAGTTCGGGGGCAGGACACTAGCCCCGCCGATGGCCCGCACCATCGCCATCATCCAGTCGAGCTATATCCCCTGGAAGGGCTATTTCGACATCATCCGCGCCGTCGATGCCTTCGTCTTTCTCGACGATGCGCAGTTCACCCGGCGCGACTGGCGCAGCCGCAACCGGATCAAGACCGCCACCGGCACCGCCTGGCTGAGCATTCCGGTGGACAGCAAGGGAAAGTTCGAGCAGCCGATCGATGCCACAAGCATCGCCGCGCCCTGGGCCCGCAAGCACTGGACCGCGCTGACGCTGAACTATGCCAGGGCGCCGTTCTTCGCCGAGCTGGCCCCCGCGGTCGCGGCGCTGTACGAGGCCGCCGGCGCCGAGACGATGCTGAGCGCGGTCAATGCCGGGCTGATCCACGGGATCTGCGGCCTGCTCGGGATCACCACGCCGATCAGCTTCTCGCGCGCGTATCCGGTCGAGGGCGTGCGCACCGCGCGGCTGCTGTCGATCTGCCGCGCTGCCGGGGCGCAGCGCTATCTTTCCGGCCCCTCGGCGGCGGCGTATATCGACAGGGCGGAGTTCGACCGAGCCGGAATCGAGCTGTGCTTCGCCGATTATTCCGGCTATCCCGCCTATCCCCAGCTGTTCGGCCCCTTCGAGCATGGCGTGTCGGTTCTCGATCTGCTGTTCAACACCGGGCCGGAGGCGATCGCGCACATGAAGCGGCTGCTGGGGTGAGCACCCCCGCCCTGCTCGACGAGGTCGCCAGGTACTACCAGGGCAGGCTCGCCCGGTTCGGTCCCACCCCGGCCGGGGTGGACTGGCGCGACGAGGTCTCGCAGACCATCCGCTTCGACCAGTTGCTGCGGGTGATCGCCGAGCCCTCGGCCTCGGTGGTCGATCTCGGCTGCGGCTACGGGGCGCTGCTCACGCATCTTCGCCGGCGCGGCTTCACCGGCGGCTATCGCGGCGTCGACATCGCGCCGGCGATGATCGCGGCGGCCGTCGCGGGCGCGGCGGCGGGGCCGGATGGCACTCGCCCGGACGTGGTGTTCGAGCAGGGCGAGGCGCCCTCGGCGGCGGCCGACTACGCGGTGGCGAGCGGCATCTTCAATGTCCGCCTCGGCCATGAGGAGGCGGCCTGGCAGGATTATGTGGCGGCGACGATCGCGGTGCTGGACCGCGCCGGGCGGCGCGGCTTCGCCTTCAACTGCCTGACCGCCTACGCCGACCCCGAGCGGATGCGCGGAGATCTGTTCTATGCCGACCCGTGCCGGTATTTCGACCTGTGCCGGCGCCGCTATTCGCGCCATGTCGCGCTGCTGCATGATTACGGGCTGTGGTAATTCACCCTGATCGTCCGCCGCGAGCCCGAAGCCTTGAACCGGGCCGGGCAGGGGCCGGCGGGCGGTGATCCGGCGGTGGGT
>DAICZL010000367.1 GCA_027311165.1 bacterium | reverse complement strand
GGCGAGGGGGCGGCGGGCGTCGCGGGGAATGGCGAGCGGCTCATGGCCGGGGCCTCCTTGGCAGCGAGGGGACGAAAGGGCGGAACGCCGAGGCCGGTATCGATCGCCTCGTCCGGCGCGCCCGACGGGGGCGCCGGCAGGGCATCCGATGGGTCGGGACCTGGGAGTCCGAATGCCGGAGCGTAGCCTGCCTCGGCCTGCGGATCGTCGGGCTTCTTCCGCTTGAACACGGTCCCTCCGTCGCGTTGGGTTGAAACAAGCGCCAGCGCCTAACACGCAAGGCGAATCGTGAACAACCCTGGCGACCCGCCACCCTGGGTTGAATGCCGCGATCTCAATCGGTTCCGTCCAGCAGATGCACCATCGCGGCGGTGCCCAGCACCGGCACCAGCAGATTGAGCGCGGGCAGATAGCCGGCCAGCGCCAGGATGCCGCCCTGGGCCAGCACCGCGGCGCGGCGGCGGCGATAGGCGGCCTCGGCGGCGGCGCGCCCCATGCGGCGCATGGCCACGGCGACGAACAGGCCGCGCCCGATCGCCCAGGCGGCGATCGCCCAGGCGATCAGCAGGCCGATCCCGGGCAGCAGGAACAGCAGCGGCAGGGCGAGCAGGTTGAGCAGCAGCAGCCGCAGGCCGATCGCGATCGCATCGGCGATCTGCGCGGCGATGGTGGCCGGCCGGCCTTGCGGGGTGGCGGGGTACCAGCGCCGTTCCACGGCAGCGGCCACCCGGTCGATATACAGCGTGCCGATGGCGGCGGCGATCGGCACGAACAACCAGAACGCCAGCAGCGCGGCCCCGATCGTGCCCAGCAGATCGGCCCCCCAGGCGCGCCAGCCCTGCAGCGCAGCACCCTGGTGGACCAGCAGCATCAGCGCCCCCAGCAGCAGGGCGAAGGCCAGCGCCGTCCAGGCCACGCTGCGCAGCAGCACCCCCAGGAACACCGGATCATCGAGCTGCGCGAAGGCACGCATCAGCGGGGTCATGGCGGTCTGCTCACGAACGGGCGGGGACTTTCCTGGCGGAGACGGCGCGGGCGCGCCCGCGGTTGCCCGATCCGCCTGGCGATGGTACGGGGCGCGTCAGGCTAACGGAGTTTCACGATGACGTCCCCCCGCTTCGATCTGCTCGGTATCGGCAACGCGATCGTCGATGTGCTGGCCCGCGTCGAGGAGGGTTTCCTCGACCGCCAAGGCCTGCGCAAGGGCACCATGGAGCTGATCGACACCGCCCGCGCCGAGTCGCTCTATGCCGCGATGCCGCCCGGGCAGGAGAGCAGCGGCGGGTCGGCGGCCAACAGCTGCGCCGTGGCGGCCGGGCTGGGCGCGCGGGTGGCGTTCCTGGGCAAGGTCGCCGCGGATCAGCTGGGCCAGGTGTTCCGCCACGACATCACCGCCGCCGGCGTGCATTTCCCCACCCCGCCGCTGACCGGCGGGGCGCCGACGGCGCGCTGCCTGATCGTGGTGAGCCCGGACGCGCAGCGCACGATGAGCACCTATCTGGGCGCCTGCGTCAGCTTCGCCGAGGCGGATGTGGACACCGCGCTGGTGGCCGACGCCGCGGTGACCTATCTGGAGGGGTATCTGTTCGACCCGCCCTCCGCCC